>NZ_LSGP01000026.1 GCF_001611555.1 Anaerosporomusa subterranea | reverse complement strand
CAGTTTTCAAGGAGCTTCGCGCTTCAACAAGCGGCTATTCGCTCGTTTGCTTCTCTCGCTGCGTTACCGTCACCGGTGACGCTTGAACATCTTACCACAGCGCTTAGGCTGTGTCAATATGTTTCTTTTTTTGCTTGTCCCGTTTTTCGGCATTGCCGTCTGACGGTTTTTATATATTAACACAGACTTTCTGGTTATGTCAACATATTTTTATTCAAAGTTACATTTGAAACATGTTTGCGGTTACCGTCTGACTGACGGATTATTATAATACTATATCTAATATCATCTGTCAATTATGAAAATGCTTATGACGAGACGATGCAACGCAGCTTTCTACTGCTGCGATATGTTGACTCTGTTGTGATATCTGGCGAAACTGTTTATAGGGTGGTAAAATAAAGATAAGAAATAGATGTCTACGAAGAAAGGGGTTGTAACGTATGGCCATACGGTATTCCAAGATTCTAGCCCCTATTGATGGTTCCCAAAATTCCTTTACAGCCTTAGCACACGCGGTGCAGATGGCGAAATCGTTTAATGCTGAGATTGGCATCCTTCATGTAGCCATCTTGATGCAACAATTGCCTATCGCCACTCAACTCAGTGATGTTTATCTTCCGGAAAGTATTCTTACTCACATTCAAGATTTTAGTGATACAGTGTTAAAACAAGCTGTAAAGCAAATCCCTGATGGCATTCGAGTGCGAACTTACTGTGAAATTGGATCACCAGCTATCGTAATTCCCGAATTCGCCGAAAAAAACAATTACGATATGATCGTTATTGGTAGCCGAGGTTTAGGTATTATTAAAGGCTTGTTTATGGGCAGCGTCAGTAACTATGTTGTGAATCATGCCAAATGTCCAGTCTTGGTTGTTAAATAAAAATAACGTTGCCTGGTTTTAGACATATTTGATTAAACTTGGAGTTCTAAAAAGTCACCTGTTTTGATGAACAAAGCAGGTGACTTTTTTATTTATTACCCTCAATTAGCCGGACCACACATTCATTACAAAGTCCCCATGAAAGTTCTTCATAGAACTCCTACATCGGCCGCACAGACATAATACTTTTCCCCAGGCTTTCAGCAGTGCTCAAGGGTAAAATCAGTGCATCCAGACATTGCGCCTACGCAGGCAAAGCCGGCATCTTCCCATACTCTCACGATCAAATCACCGGTTTCAACCCTAGCGCTAAATCGGTGCATGTTACCCTTCCTTTTTTTCTCCTAAAAGACCTTAAAAATAACCGCTCACCTTGAAAGATGAGCGGCAATTGATCCGATAACAAGATGGCTCAGTTGCTTTTTTATTCTTCTTCACCGTATCCGCGATATAGCAAAAAATCGGCTAATTCTTCGTCAGTCATGACAGTGAAATCGGTATCAGCCGCACCAATAATTTCTTTGTCTTCAAGAAGGACAATACTGTCTTTTGATATCAGTATTTCGTAGCCGTTGATAACTTTTTTCATTGTTCTTCCTCCTTTTTTTACATCACCTCTCCTTAATTTAAGTATATGCTAAAACAAAATAAAAGCCAAGCTATAAAATCTAAATATTAAGACAACTATATATCCATTGCGGTCTTTAACCATAACATATCCCACTCAGAACAATTTTACGGTCACTGATTTTACCGAGTGCAGGCAACTTTGTTTTCGCACCGTTTAATTCCTTCTTCAAGTTCCCGCACATAGCCTAACCCGTTACTGATTAACTCCACTACTCGCTCGATGTCTGCCCCGGCCTTTATCAGCTGTCTTGCCTCATTTAAGTCTTCACTCATCATGACAAGAGGGATGTATAAACGTCGTTCTTCTTCGCTAAGGCTGGATAGCTTAAAGTCCATCGTAATATCTCCTCACTGGCAAATTCATTGCGTACATCTATTTTCTACATAATTGTTAATGCTTCCTTCATTGAATTACCACTTAAGCAGGATTTTTATTCTCGCAAAAAATGCGCAAGGGTATCTTTTATATTCTGCTGCACCAACTCTTCCAAAAAAATTAAAATGCCCTAGCATGAGGGCATTTTAATAAAGGAGGTAATTGTAGACTAGAAAAACTAGATGCGGTTTGGATTATCCTTGCGACATGGAATCATCAGCTCGTGAATTCGTTGTCATTAAAGCCGAAAAACAGAAGCAGTATGATGATGATGATGATAATTCCACCACCAAATCCGCTTCCGCAGCCACCAAAGCCACCAAAGCGACCCATAAGTACACCCCCTTTGATAAGCAATTAACTAGCCTATCATGATGCATTGTATGGTGAAAGAACGCGCTAGGTGACAAAATAAAAAAACTTGATCCAGTTGGACTCTAAACGTCCGGCTGAATCATTCACCGCTAACCACCTGATAAGAGAATTCTTTTCTCTAAGTAGGAGGTGTTATGTAGCTCTGTGCCGAATTTTATGCGAATGCGTATTTAGAAACACATTTAATATTGGAGGAAATTGGATATGGATGACCAAAAGACCGGTGTTGTGGGCACATCATTTGCGATGGCTGCCGTTTGGTTTGCAACTCATTGTGGCGTAGGCTTTGCCACTGGCAACCAGGAAGTGAACTATTTTGTAAAATATGGCTGGTATTCTATTTTTTTTACCGTAATCAGCATGGCGATTCTAGCGTGGTCCTATAGAAACGCCTTAGTTATTGCTAAAGATTATAAAGCTCATGATTATAGAAGTTTTGCTGATGCCTTATACCATCCTTATGAAAAGTACTTTTCTTTAGTATTTGAGATTGGTTGTATCCTTTTGACTTTGGTTGCCGTGAGTACTGCGATAGCAGGCGCTGGATCACTGCTGCAAAGCACCCTCGGCATTCCTTATGGTATCGGCATTGCCAGCATGGGGGGTATATTAATCGTTCTGACCATCTTTGGAGCCGAGCTGATTATTCGAGTCTTAAGGTATAAGACGTATTTTCTCATTGCGGTCTTAAGCTTACTCTGTTACCTCGGTCTGCAATCCGCTCCTAATCTCACCCGTATCTTTGCTACACAAACGACTTTTGATACCAGCATTTGGAGTGCTCTATGGAGCATGCTGATATATATTGGCTTTCAGGCACTTGCAGTTGTACCGATCATTTCGACTTCTCACAAGATCAAAACTACCAGGGAATGCAATCTGTTTGGACTGTTTGGCTTGTTTCTAAACGGCGGTTTTCTAGCGATTGTTTCTATTATGTTACTCGGCTACGCCCCTGAGATTTTAAAAGAGTCCCTTCCTGTATATTATGTCACAACACAGCTAGGTTTGCCTTGGCTAAAAATCGTATATAGCGTATTGTTGTTCGTTGCTTTGATCGGCACGGCAGTATCTGTTACATTCTCCATTGTCGCACGCTTTGAAAATATACAGATGCTAAAAGATATGATTGTAAGCCTAAGAGTGCGTAGAGCTACTATTTCGGCTGTTACCATGATAGTTTGCACCGGTGTTTCCGTGCTTGGATTAACAACCTTGGTTGTTAAAGGATATGGGGCACTTGGTTATGTTGGACTATTCTTTGTGGTAATCCCTGAACTTACCATTGGCACGATGAAAATCAGAAAAAATGCTGCATTGCGCAAGCAGCAAGGAATTGATGAAATGGCCCTAAGAAACAATTAGGTTTAATTAACTAAAAATTACAGCCTGTACTATCCGGCCCAAGCAGCAGGATTTACAGGCTGTAATTTTTTTAAGGTTATAGAAGGTTTAGTGAGATTTCCCCAATAAAGTATCGGAAGAACGATCCCACAGAGGTAAAGGAGGGCACACAGAGGACACAGAGAGTGAGAAAGATATTCCCTGCCAGCTTGCTGGCTCAAAAAAATGTTTACCTCTGTGTCCTCTTTTTACCTCTGTGCCCTCTGTGGAATCGCACCCTGTTGTACTTCAAAGACCGCGCACGGTTTTTCTAAACCAATACCTCTTCGACCGGTGTAAATGCCAATTTATGCGCGTCAGCAACGCCTTTAAAGGTAACCTTGCCGTCACAGACGTTGAGTCCCTTGGCCAAACCAGGATCAGCCTTAAGAGCGGCCTTCCATCCCTTATTGGCGATTTGCAGAGCATATTCAATGGTGGCATTGGTCAGCGCCAAGGTGGATGTGCGGGCAACTGCACCAGGCATATTGGCAACTGAATAGTGAACAACGCCATATTTAACATAAGTGGGGTCACTATGAGTGGTTACGCGGTCAATGGTTTCGACTGAACCACCTTGGTCAATAGCAACGTCAACAATAACTGAGCCGGGTTCCATGGATTTAACCATTTCCTCGGTAACCAATTTGGGAGCTTTTTCTCCAGGAAGCAGCACAGAACCAATAAGAAGATCGGCTTTCTTTACCCAATTGGCAATATTATAGCTATTGGACATGACAGTTGTTACCCGCCCGCCGAAAATATCATCAAGATATTCCAGCCGTTCAACCGATTTATCTAGAACCGCTACCCGCGCGCCCATGCCGACAGCCATCTTGGCGGCATTAGTACCAACGATGCCACCGCCGACAATGACTACCTGGGCTGATTCAACACCAGGGACGCCGCCTAATAAGATCCCTTTACCACCAAACGGCTTTTCCAGACAGTGCGCTCCAACCTGCACTGCCATACGTCCCGCCACCTCACTCATGGGGAGTAAAAGTGGCAGCGTATGGTTACGTTCAATGGTTTCATAAGCAATGCCAATTACTTTCTTTTCCAGCAAAGCTTTAGTCAGTTCTGGCTCGGGTGCCAAATGCAGGTAGGTAAATAAAATTTGGCCTTCATGGAACAGCTCATACTCCGGAGCTAATGGTTCTTTTACTTTTATAATCATTTCAGACTGGTCGAACAGTGCTTTCTTATCAGCGAAAATTTGCGCCCCAGCTTTTATATAGCTTTCATCAGAAAAGCCGCTACCGTTACCGGCGCTTTGTTCAACAAGCACAGTATGCCCTGCCCTTTTCAATGTTTCCGTACCTGCAGGCGTCAGCGCAACCCTATTCTCATTGTTTTTAATTTCCTTTGCCACACCAATAATCATCCGTTTCGCCCCCCTCTTACTAACTACTTACTTTATCTTGGCTCTGAGCTACTGATTTCTTCAATCTTGCAACGATTAACCGATTCGCTATTTACCACAAAAACCCTTTTTTATCTTTAACTGGCATAACTGAAAGGCTCACTTTTTTTTGTAGGAGTGCAGGAAAGCAAGAAAATTGCAGGAACTATAGTCCTATATACTGAGGATTAGAGGGGGAAGACAACGCCAATGCTAACAGATCGAATAGTAAAAGCCATCTTCCTGACTGCCATTTTTATTGGAACGTTGGCGAGTGGAGTACATGGCTGGGGAGTGAGCCCAGTGAACGCTGCCAATATTCAAACTTATTCCATTCAGGCGGATGGGAAACAGCGCACCTATGCCATTTATGTACCGTCAGGTTATAACAGCAAAAATCCGGCACCAGTCGTCGTTATGCTCCATGGGGCGGGCGGCACAGGCGAAGGAGTTATTCGGGAAACAGCGTGGGATCAAAAAGCGGAACGAGAAGGCTTTCTGGTGGTATTCCCGAACGCCATGAGAATCAATCAAGAAGCCGATCCTAGCTTTCTAACCAATCCACAGTTGTGGAATGATGGTTCGAATCGGGGACAAGGTTTGCTGCCAGAGATAGATGATGTTAAATTCCTTTCGCTAATGTTGGATGATCTTTCCAAAACATATGCGATTGACCAAAAAGCAGTATTTATCACCGGGTTCTCAAGCGGAGCCTCGATGTTGTTCCGGGCCGCTGATGAACTGCCTGGTCGATTTGCGGCAATTGCGCCGGTGTCGGGGCATTATTGGCCGCCGTCCAACCCGCCGCTAAGCCGGAACCCGATACCAACCATCTTGATTATTGGCACGGCTGATCCTCTCAATCCCTTTGCCGGAGGCATAATCAACCTTCCCTGGGGTTCGTTTGAACAGCCGCCATTTATGAACACGATACTAAGCTGGGCGAAGTACAATGGCTTCCCACAAGGATTAAAGGCAACAGCAGGCAAGCCAGGAGTCAAAATTTTGCACGCCGTCAAGGAAAACCATGACTGGTTCCGAGTCTATATTATTGAAGGTCTAGGGCACATGTGGCCAGGCGGCGAAGCCATTTTTCCGGAAAGCTTCATTGGAAAGGACCCAGGCACGTTACAGGCGACTGAGGTAATCTGGCAATATTTTGCCCAAGTGCGGGCTCAAAGCCGCTAGGAGGACGTTAGATGCTGGTAAAGAAGTTATGCGGAATTTTTCTGATTACTTGGTTATATCTAGCCATTGATCCTATTGATCGTTCTGATTGGTTTCTCGACAATCTTTTGGTCTTTTTGTCAGTGCCATTGCTTGTGTATAGCTACCGGCATTTCCGATTTACCGACATATCGTATATCCTGATTACCGCATTCATGATCCTCCACGCGATCGGCGCTCATTATGCCTATACGTTCACTCCGTTCGGCGACTGGCTGAAAGAGACAATGAACTTTAGCCGCAACCACTATGACCGAATAGTGCATTTCTCATTCGGCTTGTTACTGGCTTACCCGCTTAAAGAATTATTAGACCGAATTGCTAAGGTTCCCGTTCCGTGGTCGTATATCTTCTCACCGCTGTTTATTGTCGCGTTTAGCGCCATTTTTGAATTCATTGAAGCAATGGTGGTCGAGTTGACCAACCCAGAACTCGGGATTATGTTCCTTGGCGCCCAGGGAGATATCTGGGACGCGCAAAAAGATATTATTGTGTCTTTATATGGCTCCGTCCTAGCCATGGCGATCGCCTACATACTATCGACAAAACAAAAGCAAAGTCCACTTTCAGATCTCACAAACCACGAATGACAAATACGAATCGTCCTTCCCTAGCATAAATTAGGGGCTGCAACAGGAAGTTACCGATTCTTTTCTCCCTCGATACACGGGCATGTCAGGCAAGAGACTAGCACCAATGGTAACATAATCTGACAACTAACCATACCATATAACAAGAAGTGAGGGGAGGTTAGTTGATCATGAATGCCTGTAAAACCGATCTGCCAGAGGATCGCCACTGTTTTCGGCTGGAGGAAATGGCGCCCGAGTTCTGCGCACCCGCATATTATCGCGGTGAACAGATTGAAGTTTGCTTAAATGAATGCCGCAGCAAATGGGCAGTCCTATTCTTTTATTCCAGCGACTTCACCTTTGTCTGACCGACTGAGTTGGCGGCAGTTGCCGCCCACTATCGAGATTTTTTAAGGCTCGGCGCTTACCCCCTAGCAATCAGCACTGACAGCGTGTACTCACATAAAGTCTTTGCTGAAGTATCACCAAGCGCTGCCACAGTACAATATCCTTTACTGTCTGACCGCAGTGGAGCAATCGGCCGATCCTACGGGGTATGGGATCCCAAGACAGGGGCATTTTACCGATCTACATTCATTATTGACCCTCTGGGGCGAGTCCGTTACTACTCCGTTTATCCTAGAGAAGTCGGGCGAAGTGTAGAGGAAATCCTCCGAACATTGGCCGGCATTCAATATGGCGAATTAACTGGCGAAGGAGCTCCCGCCGGTTGGCAACCAGGTATGCCGGGGTTAAAACGGGACTTCAGCAAAGCCGGAACAATTTAGGAGAACGACCGAATAGGAGAGGGAGTGGCCATGTCGGTCACTCCCTCTCCTGAAAGAATAATATCATTTTTAATGCTGCCCTTGGTTACCAACTCTGCCTTAGTGTTCTATTTTTTCTTTCACGCGGACTAGAATGTCTTCATCTGCCAAAAAGACCTCGATGGATTCGATCTGTTTGTTTTGGGCTTGCCAGAACACCTTCTCTGCGCGCACGGTAGCTTCTACCTCTGCGGGAGTTAATGAGTCATCTGCACTAACTTTAATTCCTTCAATGTTTCTATCCATGTTATCCCTCCGTCGTTCATTCCTATTCTAGTGTTACTCCGGACAGTAATTCCATTCCATCCGATTTTCTATTAATTAAAAAAACGAAGGGACTTGCCACGAGACAGGTCCCTTCTTTACGAGTTGACTTATAACTTAACAATAATTGTTGGTAGTCGACTCATCTTTCCAGGGTTGACGCTACAAAAACATAATTGTCGTATCACGAAAAAAAGTCACACAAGCTACCCCGCGATGTTCACCCCGATCAGATGTCCGATCAGATAAGTTACTGCTGCCGCTGCGAGTCCGAACAGAACCTGTCTCATCCCTGAGCTAAATACCGGTTTACCAGTGAACAGAGTGATTGCTGCACCGATAACGAACAGGCCAACTGCTGATAGAGCCGCGCTCACTATAACAGCAAACATTCCTTCACTAAAGAGATACGGAATAATCGGAATGATGGCCCCCGCCGCAAACAACAAGAAGGAGGTAATAGCCGCCTCCCAGGCAGAGCCGCCTAAGTCTTCCGGGTTTATGCCTAGCTCATCACGAGCCAGAGTATCCAAAGCGGTCTCAGGATTTGCCATCAGTGCTTGCGCAATGGAACGGGCGGATGTCTCATCAAGTCCACGAGCCTGGTATATTAACGCTAGTTCTTCAATCTCTTCCTCTGGAGCGGTGGCAATCTCCTCTTTTTCTGTAGCGATTTGCCGCTCATACAATTCGCGTGAGCTCTGTACCGAAATCCACTCACCGAGAGCCATCGAAATGGCGCCTGCCAACAACCCTGCGAAGCCGGTTAGTAGAATTCCAGAATTTGACAAGGAAGCTCCCGCCACACCCATCACCAAATTGAAGTTTGATACTAATCCATCACTCGCTCCCAGCACAGCGGCTCGTAGGGCATTGCCGCCGGCTGAGCGGTGTCTTCCCTCCATTTTGGCCAGCACGTCTCCGGCGACTCCGCCTGAAGTTTTACTCATCTGCTGTAACAGCATAGCATGCGAACGTTCCACCGGTACCAGAGCGGCAGCGTCAGGTTGAGAGGCGTAACCATTCGAGTTTGCTTTTTCAGTCGCGGCAAGCGTCGGCAATACGGCTTCCACTCCAAACTTCGACGCCAGCCATGCCAAGGTTCTCGTGCGCCAAGTGGGAGTGAATGTAGGCACACTTCCCCCAGCCTGCTGAAGCTTTTTCGCCCAGCCTTCAGCGTGCGTCTCCTCTGTCGCCGCCAAACGCCGGTAAACCTCAGACAAACGGGAATCTTGCTCATGCTCTGCTAATTTGGTATATAATGCGGCGCTGTTCTTTTCATCGTACCAGTTTTCCAGATATCGTTTGCTATCCTGATTCATAGTCTATTATCTCTCCTATTATGAAAATCCCGCTTTGAAGTACTGTAAGGTACTCGTTGTACAGCATATTCATCATCCGATTTTGCGAGTACGGCGGCTCCGTTTCTTTTATGCATTGTTCCTACTCTACTATCTACAGTAAGCTCCGATCCTTCAAAAAAGCGCGAACAAGTCATTGATTATTATAAGCCCTCACAGAAATGCATGCAATGATATATCGCTTAGTCTTAATTCTCTTGGCAAGATCGATAGTCTTCATTGGTCCTTATCGACCAATGAACTGCCTGACAAATACTACCATGTTATCGACTATACTGTGCTCTTATTTTTGCCAATTCGGCACCCTTGCCTGAGTAAATATAGGAATACTTAAATGGATCGTCACCTAACTGACCGTGATACGCATTTATCAAATTAAGCGTTGCTTGTTTAAAGATATTCGCTTTTGCTGACAGACTGGCACTCGCGGCCCCTGTTCCACTATGTCTGATGTTAGGAGCCTCCTCCGTATCAGACCAGTTAAGCCATTCCAGATAAGCTGCGGCGTCGGCCACTTTCTTATAAGCCGCTACATAATTATCAATATGAGCTTTATCCTCGGCAAACGTATATCGTTGCTTTAATACAATAGCTGCATTGTCCATTTCAGCCTTCCAGGCATCCATGTACTTTTCCGTTACATAATTCATCTCCATCGTATTCATGGCCTCACCAATATCTTGGGCAAACGCTTTATCAATCGGATTATCAGTATGATCCTTCGCCATAGCCATGTTAGCAAAGAACACCAATAAAAAGAGCGTGACTAAAGCAACTATTGATTTTTTAGTCATTGGCTTACACCTCCTGTTAAAATCAGTTTATAAGTCGTGCTTCCCTAAAGGCTTGGCGCATGAGAAAATCTCCGAATGTCACTGCTACCTCGCCGAAAACACCTTCAGTGCGCCGTCATTCGAACGGTTAACGCTTTGAGAGCCGTATCCCAATATCGACTAGAGGGAATCGGCTAGCCAATTCTAGCCGCCTATTGCATCTATCTTGATCATGCATATTATATACTATGGTAATTCATATTTGCAAAGGAGGCTTTTGTACGAAGAAGTCTATTGTCGGCAGTATCACTGGTATTATTCTTGGTATGATCATGGCAGGGTATTTTCTAATCTGGAACGGCTGTATTTGGGACGTCGTTTTGTCTCCGATTGTTTTCATCACTACTGCTATCGGGTTGATAACAGGTCTGATAAACAACACAATGAAAAAGTTGTATGCCCATATCCTTTGGGGGATAGCGATTGGACTTGTCGGCTACTCTTTTCTCTTTCTACCAGCGAATATGCTTAGTGTGGGATTCATCACCAGTCTCGTCGTTGGCTCTACCCTTGGCCTTGCGACCTACCTTTCTATTAGACACTAATCCCTGTTCGGGCTTTCGATGCGCATCGTCCCTCTCGCACTGTGTTGATAATGATTGGCATCGCTAACTCCGGTCTTACCAAAATTCTAGAGTTCTCCGTCGCGCCTTTCGTGCTAGTAGGTCCTTTCTTGTCGTTCCCCACAATAGAGCGACCCACGTGCATAAAAACGTGGGTCGCTCTATTCACATTTCACCCTCCGTCGTGGCTCGACCAGGTAATCAGCGGGACAGATTTTGGCATGCAGTCCCTGCTCTTTATATGCAGATTGAAACAACTCTCCAGGAATCAGATGGCCAAGCAGACCGCCGACAATCAAGCCACCAGGGTAGCCATTCTTCGCGGTACGGGGGATTAAATTTCGTCTGTCCTTAGTTTCAGACACCGCCTGGATGGTAAATTTCGCGTTAAATATAGCCCGAGGAAAGCTACTGCTGCGCCAATCCATTGCAAAGTCCCAAAGCCTTCGTCTAAATAGACCCATGCAAAGGCAATAGACACTATGGGACAAAGGTTTTGATACAATGCTGCTTTCGTACTACCGAGAATCCCGACTGTCCAGATCCAGACAATGTTTGCTAGAGATAAAGCAAAGATCCCGGAGAAGATAATGCTAAACCATGCCGAAGTGGGAATGCTGGTGAACTGGACTTGGGACAGGTTCGGCAATGCAAGCAAACAGAATAGTAACGCGTTGGCAGTCATAACGCATGCGCCAATCTGGTAGATTGAATACTCATCATTCATCTGCTTGAACAGCACTGTATAATACCCATAACAAAACTGGCCTGACAGAATGAGTAAGGCCCCCGCAAGATGCTGTCCGGACAAGCTCAATTCCTTATCGGAACCTAGCACAACAAGAAATACGCCGGATAACCCAATGCAAATTCCTATGGCCGTTTTCCGAGATATAGGTTCAATTTTAAGTATGCGATTTATTAACGCTATGTCCACCGGCAGAGTTGCTAACATCAATGCAGCGTTTCCCGCGGTCGTTTGAGGTATGCCAAATACAATCAGGATTTGGTTCATGAAATACCCTAATACGCTTATCGCGGCTATTTGCCTCCACGCTTTCCTAGTTATTGGTCTGTATGTTTTTGACAACAACAACGCCACACAAGATAATGCAGCGGCAATAAGTAACCGCATGGCATTGAAAGCGAGCGGTTCCACCGCCATAAGGCCAATCTTTATTACTGGAGTATTAATCCCCCAGATAACAATAATGATAAGAAGAACGATTTCCGCCTGTTTTCGTTTTTGATTCTCCAATAGACCTTGCCTCGCTTCCTTTGTTCAGTACTTAACCGCCTTTCACGATTGTCCCTTGCTACCCTTCAAGCTTCCCGCGCCGCTCAGCAAAGGCAGAAGTTATAACAGACTTTTTGTTCAATATTATCCTTTTTCGCCGAACAAATGATAAATCCTGTAAACAGAGGTAATGCTTTGATGAAATATTTTCCAGCAATAACTATTCAGCCTGCTTCATATACACACCACCTTAATATGTCTTGTACCCTCGAGTGAAGCGCTGTCGCATGCAACCCCGGCAACAGGAAAGGCCCTCTGGCTGCAGAAAATCTGCAAGCAAAGAGCCTTTTGTTTTATCGAAGCCGGGGCGGTGTTGGCCACTGAGCGGCCAACACCTAGTTACATAGGACATTGTCACCACTGGTCTGCGACAGGCAGAAAGATAAACACAAGAGTTTTAGCCTCTCATTGCTTATCAACTGAACGATCCATGATTCTTTATACAATTCGTCTTACTCAAATCCAACCACCTTGTGTAGTTGAACCCCCAAGCGCAAATGCAGGTCCGGATTCCTGATGATCATATCGTAGGCCTTTTTTGCGGATTCTAGGCGACCACTCTCGATTTGAAGAAATACTCGCCCCTGCTTCACAAGATCGAATCGGATAAACTCGAGTTTGAATTCATCATCAACCACATATTTCAGTTCATCCGCCGGACATGTGATCGTGTATCCACTTTGCGGTTTTGGCGATACCGTGATCCAGTTTATCCCCCATTCTATAGGTATGGGGTTTGTTCCATTCGTTTCGATACAAACATACTTTTTCCGGTTATGAAGCTCGCGCACCAGCGGTCCCAGATCGTGAAGAGTGGGTTCGCCGCCGGTGATTACGACAAGCGGCTGTTTGAACGAAAAGGCTTCGATTAACTCACCCGTGGTGTACGTCGTTGCTTTATCAACAGCAAAAGAGTGGGTCGTATCGCACCACGAACAGCGTAGGTTGCATCCTGCAAGCCGGACGAATGTCGCGCCGATACCCGAATGCGTCCCTTCGCCCTGAAGGCTCTCGAAAACCTCGACGATCGGATACCTGACAATCGTCATCGTTCAACCTCAACACACGAAGTGTTACTTTCCCACAAGAGGATTCGTTCTAGGACAATGTCGTTTGCATGTAGTCGCTCATTCAAGATAGTAAAGAAGTGGGCTGCGAGATTCTCTGACGTGGTGCGGAAGTCAAACAGATCGTTCAAGCATTGGTGATCAACCTTATCAAGGATTTCTTCCTTGACGATTCGGTTTAGATCGCCAAAATCGATAATCATTCCCTCACTTGATCCATCAGCAATAATCCCGCCGTCCTTTCGCGCAACGACAACTTCCAGTCGGTAGGTATGTCCATGCATCGAAGCACATTTACCGCTATGCCCAGGCAGGCAGTGAGCGGCATCAAAATGGAATCCCTTTTTTGCTTTTATTTTCATGTTATCTTCCCCTTGAGATTAAGTATTCTTGTAACCCATTATTCCTCAAAACACAGGCCGGGCATTGCCCGCACCCGCTCCCCAGAATCCCGTAATAACAGGTTAACGTTTTTTCTCGGATAAAATCAAGTTTACCCATGACGTCCGCCATCTCCCAAGTCTGCGCCTTATTGATCCACATCAGCGGCGTATGTACCACAAACTGGTAGTCCATGGCTAAATTCAAGGTCACATTGAGTGATTTGACAAAAATGTCTCGACAGTCGGGGTATCCGCTGAAGTCTGTCTCGCAGACTCCTGTCACTATATGCCTGAGATTTTTCTGTTTTGCCAGCACTGCAGCGAACGTGAGAAATAGCATGTTTCGCCCATCAACAAATGTCGTGGGCAACTCTCCATCGCTGCCTTTGGCAATTGCAATATCTTCACGAGTCAGAGCGTTAGCTGTCAACTGACTTAGCAGCGACATATCTAGAATCGTATGCTGCACGCCAAATTCTTTGGCAATGTTCTTGGCACATTCGATCTCTAGTTTATGCCGTTGATTATAATCAAATGTTACTGCCTCAACATTCTTAAATCGTTCCAGCGCCCAAAACAAACAGGTTGTACTATCTTGACCGCCACTGAAGACCACCATTGCGCCGTTTTCGTTCATATCTATTCCCCCCTTGAATAAATCACCGTACACTAAAATGAATCAGTGCCTCCGTGTAGTGGGCGAACGCATTATTCACGTTTGTCACTCCACCTTCTGTATGTCAATACCCCGATAGTCGGGAATACTCTGTACATTTTCCTATTTTCGACAAGGAACGTCAATTGTCCTGTTCCCAAGCTCAGGGTATGGAATGCCCTACATAGTGGATGATCATCTATAGTATTCCCAATCGTGCTTGTTAAGGCAAGAGCCAAAATAATTACCCACGCTTTCGCAACGTGGGTACTCTCTACTGATATCATGCTACACATGACATTTATAGACAAAGACGGCATTATCATTGTACGGTTCACTCGCTTCGCCTCTCAGAACACATGTTTATAATTAGTTCAGGAACAAACGTTATCAAAAGTAAGCGGTAATAAATAGAAAACCACGCTAAAAAGCCAGAATCCGGGCCGGATTCTCTACCATAATCTTGTGGACGTCTTCGCTGGAAACGCCGCACTTTTTTAGTGCTGGCACAACAAAGTCGGCAAGGCGCCGATAGCCTTCCCCGCCGCCGCGACGGGTAGCCAGTTTAGTAAATACATCGTTGCCGATGACTAATTGGCCGGCGTAGCCCTCTTTAATCAAAGCCATCATGCCTGACAACGCATACCAATCGGGGTAATGGGCAAGCCCCAATGATTCGTTATCTGCCTCAAAGCCTAACGGTGTGAAGGAAAGAATGAAGCCCTGAGAAAGCAGTTCTCTGAGCAGACTGATGTCAAAGGGTACGTGGCCAGGATTGTTCACAAGGTATTCCAGTGAAAGAACACCCATCAGATACTGAACGTGACACAGAATCGTCTTTTCCGGAATACAGCCGCCTTGAAGAAGCGGCTGCGCCACGTTCTGCCGGACCTCATCAGGCGTGACGTCTGGACCTAGGTGAACTTGCAGCGATAGGCCTGTGTCACCGGCTACGAAAGCTGCCGCTCGCAAATAGGTGGCTAATTGCGGAGTGTACACCTCATAGGCGGCCTTAATATGCCCAGGTAAGATTCCCGTATCGCCAATGCCTTGGTCAATCTCGCGCTGCAAGAATCGTACAAATTGGTCATAGGTCATGATACGGTACAGAACGGGCCAGGTATCTTCCGCATATAAGCCCGTGGAAGCCACAATATTAACCCCAGTACGCTCAGCTATCCGTTGAATAGCGATCAGGTCAGCTGCTGTACTGCGAATCCCAGGTGCGCTCACTTCAACAATTGAATCACCGCCACCGGCTATAAAATCAGCAACTTCAGCAGTCATCGTCAGTTCGTCATCCAGCTTCATATTGTCTAACGATGACACGATATCATGACGCAAAGCAGAGCGATTTGCCAGAGTCAGCTTGTCTTCCGGTTTTACAATGTGGCGATTTTGAACAAAACAGGGTTTTCTGACCCTATTTCGAAACATCGAGCAGTCTGAAAGAATATGTTCGTGCATAGAGGTGAAACCGAGCTGTTCTGGTGCGATTGAGCCGCAAACTGTCATGATCTTTTGCATCACGCTATCCCTCTTTTCATACATGGATATTCTGTATATCATATGCCTCGGGGATAATGTCGTGATGGAGTATTATTCAGCTAGCCGCCTCAGAATAGGGAAGGCAGGCAAAAGAAAACGCCCCCTACCCTTCGGTCGAGGACCTTTAAAATGTTCGTTAAATGATGTAGGCAACGATCTGCACTAACCGCCTAGTGTGATATCCTGCTCCTTGTACCACTGCAATGCTTGGAAAAAATGCTCCGGTTTGAAATCCGGCCAGTAATCATCCACTACATAAAAGTCAGCATAAATGGATTGAACAGGTAGAAAACCACTTAACCGCCGCCTCCCTCCCCAACGTATAATCAGATCCACCCTAGATACTTCAGCAGACTTTACACAATTTATAATGTTTCGTTGCGTTGGTTCAGCCATCTTCAAGGAGTTCAGGTCCCATTCCCACCCGTAATTCACGAGGAAATTTACCTTTATCCCCCCCTCGCCAAAGGTCCTTCGGGCAGTAAATGGAAGTAATTCTTTCGGAAACATTGGCGAATCACTATTTCCAAGTACCAGCAAATCCGCATTCTCTTTGGAGAGTATTTCTACTGCTTTAATACAAGCATCAGTATATGCAATTCTTTGTTCAGTCGGTCTTTTGGTATTATCCACAGTAAACCCATAATAGGTAATTTCTTTAATTTTAGCCTGCTGGCATAGCTTAAAAAGGGTCAGACCCGGATTGATCCCTGGTCCATATCCTTTTTCTTTAGACAATCCTTTAGATTCTGCCCATCGTCTATTTCCATCCGGAATAATACCAATATGGTTTGGCAATCTCATTGTGCATGCTCCTCGGCATAAACGAAGCGCTCCAGTGTTTGCTCACAGTCAAAGCGCACGAGCTCCTCCATCAGACTTTCCATACGTAGCAACTCCCCTCGTCCGACTACCGTTCTTCAAATCGCCTTCATAATATAACCGTGAGCCCTCATCCATATTCCTTTTTCTCCACTAAGACACCATTAGAGGGCGAGTCTTGCAGGCTGCGAAAAAAACAAACCCCACCTTGAAAACAAGGCAGGGTATCGAATCAATAGCTTGATTGTCAGTTAATCGCGTCTAAGAAGTCCCGGTCAACATAACGCCATATCTGTCCTATCGACGTCCAGTAGACCTTTTTAGCATAACCACTACCGGTATCGTAATCAGAACAGAAATAACCGCTTCTGGAATGCCATTTGCCAGAATAATTCCCCAAATGACTGTATGCACTGAGTCAGAGTTGAGCCCCCGGGCAGCTGCAAAGTCAGCGGCATATAATAAATAAATCATCCCCATGACGCCAATCGTATTCGTTAGAGATCCCACTGCGGCGCCAACGCCGATGCGAACCGATTCATTGCGTGACGGAACCAGCTTGTAGCAATAATATGCCATTAACCCGATTAAGATTCTAGGAACAACAGATACTAACGGGTTAAGCAGTGCAAATGATAAGATATTCGGTGCTGTCATGTTTTGGAAGACGCTGAACAATCCAAACAGCAAGCCAACCATCATACCTACGGCAGGACCTTCCAAAATAGCGCCAATAATAACTGGAATGTGCATTATCGTCGCTTTAATTGTCGGCAAGGGGATAAAACCATAGCCAGTAAGGCCGAGGATAGCGCTGACTGATGCCAGCATACCGGCAACGGTAAGTTGCCTTGTGCGCATAATAGGACGTGCTTGTTCTCTGTTTTCCATTTCTTTTTTCCCTCCGCTCTTATTCCCTTTAGGATATAAGTCGTAATTTAGACATCCCTTGTTTCCCAGTTCAGTTTGCAGCACAATACCGACTTTTTTTTGCGGGAAACGTAACCATGTATAGACTACCACTTGCTGCGATAAAATTCAAGCCAAAAATGGACTAGCGGAAAGACCACTGATGTAGTCTTTAGTCGGAGAGAAGACGACCTTGAACCGCGAAAATGCCATGCGTACTACGTGCGCCGTCAAAGGGTATATGAACCGGCCTAGCGACACAAACGCGGCTTTAGCGGCACTCGCTCAGTCCCCTTCGCGCATGCGCATAACGCCTTTCGCGTTTTTACGGTCAATCACTTGCCCCTTACTTTACCGATTGCCTAAATGAACACAAAAAAGGCTTCAAAGCATTCTGCCTTGAAGCCTTAGATTTACTGGTGGGGTTAAACGGACTCGAACCGCTGGCCTCTTCGATGTCAAGCAAACAAGGTAATTCCAAGACTTACATTCAAAATGACCTTCGATGCGTATAGTATATGGCTTCGTGGGCTTTTTTATTTCTGCCGTAAACTACATGATTTCAATCTAAATTTACGAATGTAGACGTGCTGCGGCTAGGCAATTTTGCTGTGTTACCACTATGATTATGCACGGTCAAGTCGACTAATCACAGATGAAATTGTGTCTAACAATACCAGTATGAGGTGTACCTTTAGCGAGAATATACCCGACTGCTGACGCTCTATAAGTAATGCACTTATCTCAGTTTTAAGTTTTAGTAGATTCTCAGTTTCCTCCATATAATAATCACTTATATTCGAAAAACCGTATCTTCGTTCCATTGCATTCCTAAATTTGATTAAATCCTTATTTTCTGCATTTTTAACAAATTCCATAATAATAGAAACAGATAAAAACTTAAATATTTTCAGCAGACTATATTCCCCTTCTTTTGAGCCAACCAGTCTACAAAATTCATCTACGTTTGTTTTAAGTAAAGTTTCTAATTCATTTATTGTAGCATGTACTTGTTTTCCTTCAAGACGTTCGTTTATTCCAAAAGCATAGTTCTTTATCTCCTTATAATTTCCAGTAACATTCTTATCAAACAATTCAAAGTTCGTATCGAAACTAACTGGGATGCACTCGTTTCTACCGATAATGTCCATACCTGTCTTAAAAAGAGTTTTTAATTCCTCAATTGTCAGTGGCACTGATTTTGTTTTGACTAAAGCTTCAAAAGCAAAAAACAATTTAGGGTACTGCGAAAAATGTACCTCGCCCATTTCAATACGCCTTAAGATAGAGTTTGCTGTTTCTGCAAATTCTTCATCCGAAAATTCCCAGTAAGAACTTGAGAACTTTTCAACTATATCCTCTTCACTCTGCGGATAGTATCTAGTCTCAATTTCTTTGTCGAATTGAACACTGTCAAAAATTCCATTGAAAATCATTCCCCAAATTGATGGGTAAAAAGGATATTCGCTGTATGAAGCTGGATAATACTTCTGTAAGAAAGGGGCTAGAGATTTCGCCTTTGTTTGCTCCCCCTTTTTATCAGATATGCTTTCCATCTGTTCTTCAGAAAGTTCAAGGACACAATAGCTATTTGACGTGTAGCTATTATAATCGTCCCTTGTATAGACTCCTGTCATAATCTCAAATGCGGATGACAGATAGAATTTAAGCATATCTACCGATAATTCAGCCGAGACCGACTTATGATTGGTAATAATATGGAGATAAACCTTCTGAAAATCATCTAAAGCATAATTTAGTATTCGTAAGTTTCTAGTTTCGCTTACAATAAATGTATCAAGAATTAGGCTTATATTATCTTTCAAAAATTCTCCGTATTTGCCGTTGTATTCAGATGTGATTTCCTTTATCACGCCATCAAAATTTGGAGTAAATTCAATGGTCTTTCCAATCAACTTTTCTTTAATCCTTTTAAAAACGCTATAGTCATTAAACAACTCTCTTGTTTTAGCTATTAACTTATTTTTATCTTGGCGTTCGTCATCTTTAAGTGTAGATAAGGCAACTTCCATCTTTGCTTCAATATTTGTTGTCAAGAAGTGTTTTTCTAATTCTTCTTCATAGCCAATAATTATAATTTTTGCTGACTGCCTGTCCACTAAACTCGTAAAATATCCCAATACTTCTTTAATATCCATATTAACTCGCTCTAGGTCGTCAAAACACACAACATATTTAGAGTAGTCAATCATCTTATCATACGGTACTTTGAACGAAATACCACTGTACTTTTCAGCAACCGACTTAGCGGCATTCACCCAATCTGCTGCAGACTTAACATTATGTATTGAATAAAATATCTTCTCCGAAATTTTTTCAACAGAAGCAATCCCATAGAGGGATACATATATAGGGTCAAGAGATTTCTTTTTATTTTCCTTTATTGCCAGTTTTAATGATTTATCCCAGAAATGGGTTTTCCCAGTACCCCACCGTCCATTAATGAAAATAGCATAGCTAGTCTTTTCCTTTTCTATATATTCTAGGACTACATCAATTAAGCCTTGCATTATAAACCTCCTATTTTAAATATGGTAATGTAACAAATGGCAATCCCCACACCATGCGCTACCAATCTTAATCCTCTTATAAGATTATTTAATTTCGACGATATTATTTTACATATTTCCTACAACATTAGTATATTCTTACGATTATACTACCATTATCCACCAGTTCATTAAAGTGCGTTACACGTCTAGGTAAATAAAAAGACTTCGCAAAATACTGCGAAGTCTTGATTTTACTGGTGGGGTTAAACGGACTCGAACCGCTGGCCTCTTCGATGTCAACGAAGCGCTCTAACCAACTGAGCTATAACCCCTAGCGACATAAACTATTATATTATGGTGAACCTAGCTTGTCAAGACATTCTAGTAAAGAATGTTGTTCGCGATAACCAATCTTTGAATCTGATTAGTGCCTTCATAGATCTGCATGATCTTGGCATCACGCATGTATTTCTCTACAGGGTAATGTTTGCTATAACCGTAGCCGCCGAGGACTTGGACAGCATTGGTGGTAATGTTCATAGCAGCGTCGGCCGCAAAGCATTTGGCAATAGCAGACTCTTTGGTGTATTCTACATTTTGGTCTTTCATCCAGCAGGCTTTGTAAACTAACAGACGCGCAGCTTCGAGTTGCATGGCCATGTCAGCGATCATTGCCTGGACGAGTTGGAATGAGGCAATAGGCTTGCCAAATTGTTGGCGTTCTTTTGAATATTTGACTGCGGCGTCAAAGGCTGCCTGGCAGAGACCAACAGACACAGCACCAACGAAAGGCCGGGCAGCATCAAGGGTCTTCATGGCGATTTTGAAGCCTTCGCCTTCGCGGCCGAGGCGATTGGCTGCGGGAATGCGCACATTATCAAGAATAAGCTCACAGGTATTCGAGGCGCGAATGCCCATCTTGTCCTCTTTTTTGCCAGCTGAGAAACCAGGGGTTTTCTTTTCAACAATAAACGCGGTTAGGCCGCGGATACCGGCAGATTTGCGGGTATTGGCGAAAATGACAAAGACATCGGCTGTGCCGCCGTTGGTAATAAAGCATTTGGTACCATTAAGAATGTAGTCGTCGCCGTCCTTGACAGCTGTGGTTGCGACTGCACCTGCATCAGAGCCAGCTGCCGGCTCGGTCAACGCAAATGCGCCGAGTTTACCATTAGTAATATACGAATAAAAAAGTTCTTTTTGTTCATGGGTTCCCATCAGCAACACTGGATAGGAGGCCAGTGCGTTTGCCGCCGCCGAGGTAGCTACTCCGGCGCAGCCTTTACCCAATTCTTCATAAACAAAAGCGATGGAAAGGGCGTCTACTCCCGGTCCGCCGTATTCTTCGGGAACTGTGATGTCTAGAATGCCGGCCTCAAAGAGTTTTTCTAGCAGGCCAGGGCGCATTTCGTTGTTGTGGTCCATCTCAAGAGCATAGGGTGTTATTTCCTTAGCGACAAATTCTTGCGTCATTTTTTTCAGAGCAAGCTGATCGGGAGTAAAGTTAAAATCCATTCCTGATCCTCCTTATTGCAAACTGCATATTTATATCTTCTGCAGAATGGGCGAAAAATCCTAAAGATAAGTATATCGTATAAAATGTTTTTTGTCACCTGCTAATAACTTTTGTTACTACGATAATTGAAAGAAATGAACGAGATATGTTACACCCTGTGAAATCATCTGATTGTTCCTGTTACCGCATTAACAGCTTTGCCCCTACAGCTAACAGCCCTAATCCAACAAACTGTTCCCAACCAATATGATATTTCTGCAATCCGAGCGCTCCGAAGTGGTCGATAAGAATGGCTGTAAGAACTTGACCGACGATAATAGCGGTTGTCGCATTACACATGCCAACAGCAGGAATGCTGGCCGCGACTAGATAAATGATAGCAACTCCGATAATGCCTCCTAAGAAGGAGTACCAAGGCGCATGGCTAAATACACCGAAGTCGCCGTTTCCCATACGAAACAAAAAAAGCGTAGCCGCCAATGCAGCAGCGCCGGTTGCATTGACTACAAACGCCATTTCCATTAGACCGATCGTTTTGCTAAGAGAAGTATTTAGCGACCCTTGTACAGCCATTAATACACCAGAAAGGGCCGCAATTAGCAAAGAGATCAGCTTCCCTGATATCATTGGTGCACACTCCACTCATCAGAATTGTTGCATAACCTTCTGATAGTGTTGCCTACATTTAGCAAAGTTATTCTTTTGTTCCACTCATCGTCTGTTTGAGCCAGTTAAGTAGCTCACGCTGCGGTTGTTCATAATGATAAGTAAATTGATGATCGCCGCCTTCGATAACTGTCAAGCGTTTGGGACCAGTCGCGAGTTGGTAGATATCTTTGGCTTGGCGCAGTGGTACAATTTCATCTTTATCACCATGTAGAATTAGGACCGGAGTGTTTCCAATCTCACGCACACAGCTCAGCAAATCATAGTGTCGCATATCTTCAATTAATTTCGGGGTTAGGGAAGCCCGCCCGTATTCGTCCTCAAGCACGACTCCTTCGCCCTGAGCCAGCTTATGATAGTACTCACCTAAAGAAAGCTGAAACGTCTCATCTAGGTTCCAAGGGGTTGCCCACAAACATAAGCCCGCCACTGCGCCATCCTGCGCCGCAAATGCGAGAGCAGCGCTGCCGCCCATACTGCGTCCTAACAGAAATATCCGTGTTCCGATACATTCACGGCAAAACTCAACCACACTACTAATTTCGGCAATTTGTTGAGTCAAGGTTTCATGCGGTGTAAAATCAAAACGAACTACGGTTACGCCAATGGCAGCCACCGCGTCTGCAAGCATGATCGCCCGACCGCCGCCGTCTTTGCTGCCGCGAAAGCCGTGACAAATAACTAGTACAGCGTCAGATTCAGGATCTGGCGCCGGATGTAGTACGCCGGCAAGTGTTCCGGAATGGGATTGAATGCTAATATCTTGCATATTAAGCTCCTTCAAACTGACCGATAATAAAGAACGTTGCTCTGGCTTTAGCCAGCAACGCATTTTCTTGGTCGAGAATCTCGCATTCCGTTACGATTGTGCGAGAACCATTGTGGACGACAACGCCAATTGCCTTAACAGCAGGTTGAACGGCAGCACCACGTATATAGTTGATGTTCAATTCCAAGGTGACAACTCGCTTTCTGAGTGTGGCGCAAGCGATTCCCATGGCTGTATCTGCCAGAGAGGCAAGAGCGCCACCATGAGCGACTCCGTAAAGATTAGTATGAATATCATGAATGACAGGCATGGTGATTTCCACCCTGCCTTCGCCTACATCGGCAATGCTCATTTTTAACAGGTTGACAAAGGGATTGCTATCATAATGGTTTACAAGATATTCTTTGAATTTGGCTAAATCCAGGGCATCTTTGGAATCAGTTCCAGAAGCCTTTCCGGCTTGCCCTTTGCGAGCGGCTATATGCATGAAAAAACAGTCCTTTCGTTGCAGTAAAAAAAGTGTCCGACTAGTTATCAGAGATCTGCCTATATAGATATATCATTATTAAATACGCCAAACTCATGCTATTTTCCTTTTTATAGTCCTAATATATCAAGTAACTGTTTGTTCACAACTCCATCTTCGGGCCAACCGCGCTCGTTTTGGAAGCGTTTTACCGCTTCATCAGTTGCTCGGCCAAAGATGCCGTCTGCTCGCTCCTGAGTACTAAGATAACCAAGCTCTTTTAACTTCATTTGTAAAGCGACCACATCAGAGCCCATTGTTTTATGTTTTAGCTGACGCTGGACTTTGATTTTACGGCCCTCGATCCGTACCGGAGTATTGATATTCACCCATTCAAATAGTTCCTCGGCATCCTTGTTTCGCATGCGTATACAGCCGTGACTGGCAAATTGCCCGATCGACCAGGGCTTATTTGTGCCGTGAATTCCATATATTCCCCATGGAACATTCAGTCCCATCCAGCGGGTGCCAAACCCAGTACCCCAGTTATAATCTTTCCAGACGATTTTCCATTCACCAATCGGGGTAGGTGTCTCGCTTTTGCCGACAGCAATTCGGTATTTTTTAAAAAACTGCCCATCTTGGTGAACTTCAAGAATGCGTTCATTTACCTTGATGATAAGACTCAATTGACCTGTCGGCGTTGCGGATGGCTGAGAAGGCAAAGCAGCAAAGTCAACCTCATCCATATAATCAAAGCCAATCATGCTGATAATAATTCCCACTAGCAAAACACCGCACCAAAAAAACGTCTGTCTCTTGCGCGTGATATACACAGCCCCGCCACCTCATTACTGCTGATTCGTTCAGAAATATATATGTGGCTAGTGCCCAAGATATCCCGGCTTCAGCTATTTTTCGCGCTGCCGATTTGGGCTATAATGGTATAAGAAAGGACTGATAGTATGACAGACAAGCTCTATCTTCAAGATGCGTATATCCAAGAGTTTCAAGCTGTAGTTCTCGAGTCGCGGCAAACTGCCGACGGCTGGGAGATTGTTCTCGACCGGACTGCATTTTATCCGGAAGGTGGCGGCCAGCCTTGCGATATCGGTGACATCGACGGCCTGCCGGTCACGGCTGTTCGCGAGGAAGGTGAATCTGTCATCCATGTGATGCAACAGCCGCCTGCATCTGAAACGGTGACTGGGAGAATTGATTGGTCCAGACGATTTTATCATATGCAGCAGCATAGTGGACAACATATTCTATCTGCCGTGTTTGATGATAAGTGCCAAGCAGCGACGGTTGGTTTTCATTTAGGCACAGACTCGACGCAGATCGATGTAGCAATCGCCGATTTGAAGCCAGAACAAATGGCCGAAGCGGAAGCAACGGCGAATTTGGCTTTATACGCAAACATGCCAGTCACGGCCGAATGGGTTAAGGTTGAAGACTTGGTTCGCTATCAGCTACGCAAGCCGCCAGCTAAGAATTTCGCCCAACTACGGTTGGTCAGCGTCAGGAATATTGATTGCTGTCCTTGCGGTGGTACGCATGTCAAATCTACCGGTGAAATTGGTATGATTAAAATCCTGGGCTGGGAAAGAAAGAATAATGCAGTCAGAGTCGACTTTGTCTGCGGCGAACGAGCGTTGACCGATTATCAGTTAAAACATCATTTGGTTCAGGAAATGGCTAGCAATTTGTCCGTTCCAGTAAAAGAATTAGCAGAAGCGTTTGTGCAGCGTCTAGCTAAAATAGATTCTCTGACGAAAGAGCTAACTACAGTCCGTTTAGAGCTTAGTCAGTTTCAGGCAGCCGCCTTACTGCAAACAGCTCCGCTATATAAAGACATCCACATGGTTGCCCATTGCTTGCAAGATGCACCACCAAATGACGCAGCACAACTGGCCAAAAATCTTACCGCCACTGTCCCAGCGGCCGCATTCGTCGCCGCCATCAGCCCAGGTGCAGCCAAGGCGCATCTGGTTTTCGCTACAAATACAGACAGACTGGATATGGGTAAACTGCTAAAAGCCGCGCTTGCCAAATTGAACGGCAAAGGCGGCGGCAGCCCGCGCCTGGCGCAGGGTGGTACGACCAGTCCGGATAAACTGCAAGAAGTGCTGGATGAGGCGCTAACGGAAGCGAAACGGTTTCTGGAAAACTGAGATGAACCGCTACACGATCTGTGTAACTGAGTATCCATAGTACGTTGAACACAAGCGGCACTGGCGATACACGAGCGACACAAAAACACCCTTATTCGATTATCGTGTAGTAACGCTAGTGTCGTCTCGTGGCGCTAGTGTTCCCCGTTCCTTATATTTATTGCTGAAGCTGAGTAAACAAAGAAGGCAGCCATTATGGCTACCTTCTTTTGCTTATTTTAACACGTAAACTTTGACTTTTTGTATTCCATAATCCAAAGCTTCCGGTCTGGTGTTGAACGCCAGGTCAATCCGGTCGCCTTTAATCGCGCTACCTTGGTCTTCGGCAATGGCTTCACCATATCCTTCAACCCAAAGACGAGTTCCCATCGGAATAACGCTTGGATCTACTGCAGCGACGCCTTTCTTGACAGTGCCACCCATATAGGTGAGATCTCCCCATTTGCCGTTATCTTCAGAGCCGGGCGCATAGGCAGTGGCAGTCATATCGACAACCTTTTTATAGTTGTCTGGTGCGCCAGTCTGAGTGTCGCTTTCGACAACAGTGGACGGAGTTAGCGGCGACTGTATATTGAGGAGCTTGGCCACAGTTGAGATTTGACTCTGGTATGGCAGTAATTTAGGGACAACCTGTTCTTCTACTTGTTGACGGACTCGACCCTCGACCCCTTGGCGAACTTGGGTGCTAACGGTTTCAACTAGGGTTCCATCTGCCAGCATAGAAACAACTTCACTGTTATTATTAGCGACCACAGCCGCGGCTACTTTATTCAACGCGGCATCTTTATTGCCTTGATCCAGGTCTTGTTTTACTTCAATGGCTTGTTGCAGGAGATTGGGGTTCTGCGCAACCAGCTCGAAAAGGCGTTGTTCTAATGATGCAGCGGAAACCGGAGCGGCCGGGGTAGCTAATTGCAGCATAGCAGCCGCGAGTACTGCGACGAATATTTTTTGCATAACCTTCTCCCTTCTGGTGAGTGTATATTTTTTGGCCTCTTCAGTATATCATAATGTTTTCATAACATATACAAGCAGTATTTGGCAGTGAGGGCGTCATCGCAGCAATCATGAAAGGTTTTATAGGGGTGGGGAAAAGGCGAGGAAACGAAGAAAATCGCCTTGCTTTGCTCGCGATGACACGAGAAAGCAGGCGATCTTCCAAAAAGAGTCTTCCTTAATAATGACAGGAGATTGGGATGAATGGCTACTAACCCGGAACAACTCTCACTTTTCCTTTACTAAAGCAAGGGACAACATCAAAAATATCATACTGCAAACACCAGGCAACGTCCTTGCCTAAGCCAATTTCGGATAGGTAACGAGCGTGGCGCGATTCAGATACACGCTGCAACAACTGCGGACTGACTTCCCGGTAAGCCGAGCGTGCAAATTGAGCCGAGTCACTAAGAGCCGCCAAATCAGCCAGACGATCTGCCAGCAGTCCTGCACAGAGGGCATCTTCTAACGCGAATTCGCCTTTGCGACCGGCGCAGATAAGAACAGTATCACGGCTGTGTTCACGCAGTGTACGGCAAACTGCGGCTGCGTTGACGAACGATGCAGTGTATACAGCAGCGGACTCTGCGGCTTTAACCAGTGCAACAGTACCGTTCGTTGTTGACATGATAATCGTTTTGTCGCGAACTGCATCAGCGGTAAATTCAGGCGGTGAGTTTCCTAGGTCAAAACCGTTTACTTTCAGCGCATTGCGTTCACCAGCAAGCAGTGCATCTGGTTGAGTTTGCTTTTTCTGCAGCGCTTCTTCTACCGTTTCAACCGGAATAACGGTCGCACATTTATTAGCGAATGCCGCCGCCATGGAACTGGTCGCCCGGAACACATCAATGACCACAGCGTTCCAGTCTCTATACTGTTCGATTACGTATTCGCCTGGGGTCAGGCATACATTGATCTGCATAAATAGTTCCTATTTCGCTAGCTGGTACAAGGTCTCGACCAATACATCGGCGCCAATCTGTATATCTTCCGGGTCGGCGTATTCTTCAGGATTATGGCTGATACCTTGGCGGCAAGGAATGAAAATCATGCCTGTGGGTGCGAGCAGAGCGATATTCATCGCATCATGACCGGCGCCGCTATGGATGTCTTGATAGGAAGCGCCGCAGGATTTGGCGGCTTCGGTAATGACTGTACGGACTTCCTCATGCAATTGAACCGGCTTATCCGAGGTAAGGATGTCAATCGCTACTGGCGTTTCCTGTCCTTCGGCAATTGTCGAAATCGCATCTTTTACATCTTGTAGGCATTCGATAATGCTTTCATGGTTGACGCCTCGAATGTCGACCCACATCTCCACTAGGCCGGGAACAACATTCATTACTCCCGGGTGGACTTTTAAATTTCCCACTGTTCCAACGGTGCCATGACGCGACTGTTCCAGCGCTATCTCCTGAATAGCCAGTACAATCATAGCCGCGCTGACTAATGCATCCTGGCGGTCTTCCATCGGTGTTGTACCCGAGTGAGCCGCAAAACCTTTGACAGTGATTTTTAGGCGGGTCGGCGCCGCAATGGCTGTGACCACGCCGATCTTTTTGCCAGTAGCCTCAAGTACAGGTCCCTGTTCAATGTGCATTTCTACGAAAGCCTTGATATCGCCGGGTTTACGAACAGCTTTCTTGATATTAGCAAAATCGAGACCAAACGTACGCATGGCCTCAGCTAAAGTCACTCCATCTTTGTCTTTTGCCTTGCTCCAAAGCGTCTGGTTAACTTGCCCAACCATTGCCTTGCTGCCCATTGTCGCAAAGCCGAAACGACTAGATTCTTCCGCCATGAAGACAACAATTTCGACCGGATGGGTTAGCGGGCCGCGTGTTTGTAGATTTTTTACTGCATACAACGCGCCAGCCACACCGACAACTCCATCGTATTTTCCACCGTCTGGAACTGTGTCGATGTGTGAGCCGGTCACAACTGGAGCGGCATGGGGATCGGTCCCTTCCAATCGGCCGATCACATTGCCAAATGCGTCCTCGCGGATTGTCATGCCCATTTCCAGCATTAGGTCTATCACATATTGCCTCGCCTGGCGGTCAGACTCAGTGAAGGCCAAGCGGTCCATGCCGCGCTCGCCTGCGCCAAATTTCGCGATGTCTTCGATACATTTTTGCAGCCATGTATTTGTCATTGATTTCTCTCCTTTAGATGAACGTGCTTACAATAATCGTGAACCGATAATCAGGAGTAAAATAACCACTGCCGATACGCCTCCGACCAGAAGTGCTGTACGGTTTAGGGAGTCAGAATCATGTTTGTGATATGCGCGTTTTGTCAGGTGCTTTGCCATGCCTTTTCCCATGAATATCCCCTCCTGTATTTCGGTTTTTTTGCTTAATATTTTATTGAAATCATTCTGCGCTTAACACGGAACCTCCTGCCTAGAATGCACTAGTAACTCGTCGCACTTAAAAATATGGCTTATATTGCGGTCTTTTTCCGTCCTGCTTCGTTGTCGTCGCCTTGCATATGTCCGATATGCGCGGCTTCTCCGCCTCGCAGGACGAAAAAATCCTCGCAATCTAATCTCAAACTTTAAGTGCGACGAGCTACTAGGACAATACAATTTGCCGCGAATGCGATTAATTTGGAACATATGTTATTGACTGCTATAAAGCCGGAAATATAATCCCCGCTTAGCCAACAAATCTGCATGTCTGCCTGCTTCCGCCACTCGTCCACGAGACATGACAAAGATTTTGTCTGCCTGCTGGATTGTGGACAAACGATGGGCTACTGCTAAGATCGTGCGTTGCTCAGATATAGCGGCAAGCGCTTCTTGAACATGCTGTTCGGTCTGACTATCTATATTCGAAGTCGCTTCATCCAGCACCAAAATATCGGGCTGTGAAGCCAGTGCTCTGGCTAAAGAGAGAAGTTGCCTCTGACCTGCCGATAGCAAAGCGCCTTGATAGCCAATCAGAGTGTCATAACCCTGTGGCATCTGGGCCACCGTTGCATGCAGACTGGCTATACGGGAAGCAGATTCGACGCTACTGCGGCTAATTTCTTGATGATATAGACTAATGTTGTCTGCGATTGAGCCTTGAAATAAATGAACATCTTGAAAAACAACGCCCACTTTCCGTCTTATTACTGGCAGCGGCAGATCCCGGATGTCGATTCCGTCCAGGCGAATGACGCCGCGCTGCGGTTCATAGAACCGCAACAGCAAGTTCACTAGCGTAGTTTTCCCAGAACCAGACAAGCCGACTACACCGGCAAACTCGCCTGGTTCTATATTGATTGTTACACCACGCAAAACCCAGTCCTCGTTTTGGTAGGCAAACCACACGTCCTCAAAACTGACACTACCCCGAAAGGTACCAAGTGGTTCAGTACATGGCGTCATTTCAGGAGATGGCTCTTCGGCCAGCAGGTCATACACTCGTTCCGCCGCAGCTAATGCGGACTGAAGGGAACCGAATTTTTCAGCTAAGTCTCTGATTGGCCAAAAAAATTTCTCCACATAGCGAAGAAATGCAACCAAGACGCCAATTTCGAGACCAGTTTTCCCGTCCCAGCCGCCCAGCCAAAGTACCATAGCCACGGCTAGGGTATAAATCAGGTCAACTAGCGGCCGGAATATCGCAAAAGTCCGCATCTCCTTAAGACCGGCGGCTAAATACTGATCGCTCAATTTGCGAAATTCCTCCCCAGTTATCTGGAAGCGGGCGAACGCCTTGACAATCGGTGCACCGTTTAGATTTTCTTGCACAAAGCTGTTTACCAATGCGGTCTTTTCTCTGACCAGGCGATAGGCAAGCCGGGCATAGCGTTGGTACAATAACGTTGAAGCCACCATAAGTGGCAGCATGGCGTAAGAAACCAGAGCCAGCCGCCAGTCGAGAGCTAGCATAACTAGCATAATGCCAATCAGAGTAAGAATATTACTGGCAAACGATACAATGACATCAGTATATAATTCCTTTAATGCGTCTGTATCATTCGTAACTCGAGTCACCATCCGACCGACAGGCTGTCCTTCCAGCTCAGCATAGGGGCGGTAAAGCAGGTGACGAAATATCTTTTGTCTGGCGCCAAGAATGATGGTCTGGCCGATATATTGCAGCAGAACAGTTTGAATATAGGAAAACATAGCAGTTGCGCCAATGCTAGCAGCGTATAGAGCTGCCAACTGGGCAAGGCCCTCGATATTGCCGGTTTGCATGTGGCTGTCGATTGCGACCTTCATGAGATAGGGACGGATCAAGTCAAAGCCGGTCGCCAGCAGCATAACAACAAGCGCAACCCACATATACAGTCGCATCGGTTGCGACATACCCCATAAAAACTTGAGAAGCTTCATACTTACTGGTACAGTTCTCTCATAGTCTTTTGTCTGGAAATATCGAGCCATTATTCGTCTCCATTCACGATCTGTTGTTCGTATAACCGATAATACAGACCTTGCCGGGCCAATAATTCTCCGTGTGTCCCCTGCTCGGCAATCCTGCCTGCGTCCATTACGACAATCAAATCGGCGTTGCGTACAGCCGCGACCCGCTGGGACACAACAATTGAGGTCCGCCCGTCAAGAAATAGTTTCATCTGCGAAAGCAAACTGTCCTGGGTCCGGTAGTCGAGCGCCGAAAACACGTCATCGAGCAACAAGATCGCGGGGTTCTTTATCAAGGCGCGAGCAATGGCTACGCGTTGTTTCTGCCCGCCTGACAGCCTGGTTCCTTTTTCACCTAAGACAGTTTCCATGCCTTGCGGCTTTTCATCAATATCTTCGTCAACGACAGCCAGCCTTGCAGCTTCCTCAATTTCGCGGCGTGAATAGCTTTTGTCAAACGCAATATTTTCGCCGATGGTGCGCGAAAATAACAAGCTATCCTGCGGTACATAGCCAATTGCCGTCCGTAATGGTCGAAAACCTATTCCGTGAATTTCTCTACCGCCGATGAAAACACTATCTGGCGGGGCATCATATAAGCGAAGCAACACTTTCAGCAAAGTGGATTTGCCGCTACCTGTTCGTCCGACCACGCCGACAAATGCCCCGGGAGCAACCTGCAGACTTACATTTGATAATGTAGGGGCAATCGCGGCGGGATAAGAAAAGGTTAGATTGCGCAGCTCAACGCCCGCATCTAACAGTTCGGCACAATTCTCGTCACATTCGTCGGCCTCCACAGCAGGAACATCAAGGATATTAGCGATACGCGCGAGCGAGGCCGCTCCCCGTTCCAACGTATTTAATAGAAAACCCAATCCCATGACTGGCCAGATGATCAGCCCCAAGTAGCCTTGGAATGCGGCCATATCACCAATGGTCATTCCACCATTAATCACTAGTCTACCGCCAAAGTATAAGGTAATCGCATAGGACAATAATGGCAGAGCATGAGTCAACGGAATATACGCCGCCTGGACTTTTGACGATCTCATGCCTGCATCCATATTCTTCTGACTCAAAGCAGCGAAGCGATGACTGACGGTTTCTTCTGACGCAAACCCTTTAATGACCCGAAAGCCTGCAAATACTTCTTGCGAATAGTCGGTCAATGCGGAAAAACTCTCCTGCACTGTGCGAAACGACTGATGCACAGCTTTGCCCATGTAGGTAGCTACCAACAAAATGACTGGCAGTGGCAGAGTCGCAAGCAAAGTCAAATTCCAGTTAATCGAGCTACCCATGATAGCTAACGATAAGGCTGCCATAAATACAGCGTCAATCAAGAGAATGCAGCCCAAGCCGAAAGTCATACGCACCGCTGATGCATCATTCGTCAATAATGCCATCAATGCGCCCGGGCCCTGTCGATCATAATATTCTAAAGGTAAGCGCAAAGCATGATTAAACACTATCTCCCGCAGGAAATATTCCAACCGCCGGGTGGCCCCCATAATGCATTCCCGATACCCGTAGCGGAGACCAGCAATAATGACAGCGATTAACAAAAGCGTAAGCAACACCTGAGTCAGAGAACTGCTGTCAGCGGCGATTGCATCCACAGCCTGGCCAATTAAACGGGGAATAAGCAGTTGCAGGGCATCGACCACGATCAACAGCATAATGCCGAAAACATAACGTTTCCAGTGCTGTGAAAAAAACGGGGCTAATAGTCGCCAGTCTTTACTAATTCTCATAAATCCTCCATCGTGTCTATATATAGTTTGCCGCGCGCGACCTCCTTTCCTGCTGTTTTATGGTATGATAGTGGTAAGAAAAACCATGGGATAATTAGGGTAACGGAAATCACGAACCTCAGAGTACACAGAGTGCGCTGAGGGGCAGAAGTTACCAGTGCGTATAGCAGCAAGCACAAGCTGCGAAAAGGAAGATGGCTTTATTGGAGGAATAAGCAATGAGTATATTAGCTGACCTAAAGACTCCCATCTTTGCGGCTGAAGGAATATTACACATTGATCCTGCAACTTTTCGGCTTGAGGTAAGCGGATTGGTCGACCGACCGCTTTCTTTTAGCTTGGCGGAGCTCAAGCAACAATTCCCGATAGCGACAGTCAATCGCCGCTTAACCTCGGTTAGCGGCTGGTCTGTACGGGCAGACTGGAATGGTATCTTGTGGCGAGACTTTTTTAAGTCGATCGGGGTACAAGAGAAAGCACGCTATGTATTATTCGCCAGTCCAGCCGACTATACTACCGTTGTTTGGCTGAAGGATCTCGAGGAGGGCGAGGCTCTGCTGGCATGGGGAGCAGGTGGACAGGCGTTAGAGCCTGAATACGGCGGCCCGCTACGTATGGTCGTGCCTCAATTGTGGGGCTATAAAAGCTGCAAATGGTTGTGTCGGATTGAATTTCTCGAAAAGTACCGCACTGGTTATTGGGAGCTCCGCGGCTATTCGCACCGGGCAGAGATTGAACCAGGTGAAACCTTTGATGTTAATTCCGGCCAGTATTACCCCATTCCTGGCGGCGAGGTAACTAATTTCTAACGGATAATAGTTATTGATTTCTTTTTACTCCTATGGTAAAATATAGTCAAAAGTTCTGAGGAGGCTGTTAGTAATGGAAAAACGTCAAGGAATTGTTACTTTTGCTGGGAAGCCGATTACCTTGGTCGGCCACGAAGTTAAAGTGGGCGAAAAAGCCCCTGATTTTACCGCTCTAACTACTGATCTGACCCCATTTTCATTAAGCGAGCTCAAAGGACAAGTTGTCGTCATCAGTGTAGTACCTTCGATTGATACCTCGGTTTGCGACATACAGACCCGTTGGTTCAATGAAGATGCAGCAAAAATTGATGGTTTAGTTGTGCTGTCTGTCAGTGTTGACTTGCCATTTGCATTGAAAAAGTATTGCGCTGCCAAGGATATCAGCACCGTAAAAACGCTATCCGACCACAAAGATCTGGACTTCGGCTTGAAGTATGGGTTCGTGATCGAAGAACTACGCCTGCTGTCCCGTGGCACAGTTGTGGTTGACCGCGAAGGCGTGGTTCGCTATGTGGAGTATGTGCCGGTTATTAGTGAACAGCCACAGTATGATAAGGTGATGGCCGCAGTTAAAGCGTGCTTGTAGCTTTCAAAGCCTGATCAAAGAAGAATGGCCCATTCCCTTCGTAGTTGGGAATGGGCCGTTTTGTTTGTTATCTTCCTTATTAAGCGTTGCCTGCCGCTTTCGGCAGGTTAGCGTTCTGAAGCCGGACTGTCTTGTGATCAAATGGTGAAGACAAGACAATAAGGGTTTCGACAGAGCCAAGTTCTAGCAATTGTTCGTGCAATTCTTCCAGTTCGGCCATGCCATTCACAACAGCTTCAGTTAGATAGCAATATTTGCCTGAAATGCGGTGGCAAGAAAGAATCTGTTCGTGCGCGGCGGCAAATTCAGCAAATTGGCGACAACTACAAGAGCAATTCACTAAGAAAAAGGCTCGCAACGATGAACCTATTTTCTTGACATCTACGACTGCAGCATAACCACGAATGATACCGCTTTCTTCCAATTTTTTCACACGTTCGATGGCCGCAGGACTGGTTAGGCCAATTTGCCCTCCCAAATCTTTCATCGTCATGCGACCATCGTTTTGCAGCAATTCGAGGATGCGTCGATCAATATCATCCATCGTAAATTATTCTATGCAGCAGTCAATCATGTTCTTTTTGTAGTTGCTGTACATAGACTTCAACTCTTCCATTTTAGCGGACATCTCAATTTGCATATCGGAAGCGGCGTCATACTCGCCGGCTGCCAGGGCTGATTTGAGGCGGCAGAACAGACTCTTTTGCGCCTTCGAATCTTTAGCTAGGTATACGCGCAGAGCATTGATCTTTGCCCACTTCTCATCATCAACATCGGTACCGGTTGTTTGATTATGCAGGCATTGGTACTCGCGGATCATGTCAAGATTTTCTGGAATGATGCGAGTAGTTAATTCTGTTTTCCAACGCAACAACGCACCATTCACGAATGCATCGACCAGAGGTTTGCGGAAGGCATTACCGGCAGTGATAACAGCTACCTTATCCGGATACTTTTCAATACCCTTCATGTTTTCCCAAACGGTTGCAGGCGGTTTACCAAACAGTCGATCCCGCTCTTCAGCGCTATAGTCTTCAAATACATCATGCTCGCTGCGGTAGGCGCGATCTTTCTCCAGATAGAATCCAGGCGTACCTGCATCTTTTGAAAGCTCTGCCAAGAGTTCTTCGGTCGTTTTTCCGGCACTCACAGCGGCCTTAACGCCATCAACCATCGCCAAATAGAATGCGCTGAGCGCGATGTACGTGTTGGTGAAGGGATTCGGAGCGCGGACTTCAAAACGAGTAGCTAACGGGTTATTGACATCACGGACAAGACCGGCCAGGATGGTACGGTTACGGGACGGCACCGCCGGGTTGTGTCCGAGCGAAGTTACGATACAGACTGGCGCTTCAAAGCCGGGTTTAAGACGATTAAGCGAATCATTAGTAGCTGAAACGAATGGATTGATGGCTTCATAGTTTTTCAGAACACCCATGATGGCACCATAACCGACTGCGCTCATGAAATCAGCTTTCATGTCATTTGGCGCGAACAAGTTGACAATTTTACCATTCTTCATTTTAGCAGCAAATCCGACATGGGTATGTTCGCCATTACCTGCAACACCAATAATCGGTTTCGCTTTAAAGGATACTTCCAGTCCATTTTCCCGGAATACCTCTTTCACCAGAATGCGCGCTTGAAGCTCATTATCGGCAGCCTGCATGGCATTAGCGAAACGCCAATCGATCTCCAATTGCTCGACCACGTGAGTAACAGCGCCGCTCTCGTCAATCTGTGCCTTTAATCCGCCGACTTCCTTATGTCCCATCTCCGGTTCCAGGCCGTAATTCGCCATCATCAACAGCGATTCTTCCAGGGCAGTGCGGGCATCGCCACGGGTACGAGCCCAATAGTTCTCCTGCATAGCCTGAGTGGCAGACAGTTCTTCAACAGGAGCCTTCTCAGCCGGGGTCTTAATCCAAAATTCTAACTCTGTTCCAGAGGTAAAAATGATCTCCTCTACGTCTTCGCCATTAACATGCTCAAGTCCGGAGATTTTCTTGCCGCTTTTCAGTAGTGTTAGCAGTTCCTTAGAGACGTACTGCAATGATTGGGCTAGTATAGAGCGGGAATCAACGCGTACTCCGTCATGTTCCAGGAAGGCGGGAATGCGCAAGGTGCCGACCGGCTTGCCGGTCTGGATATCTATATGTTCATAATTATAATCAACAAACCAGTTGACTGTTGGATCAGCCAGCATATCAACCTTGGCGTTATTTAAGGAGGCGATACCAGTCAAGACGACAGACGATCCATCAGTTTGGACTGCACTACCGGTAAAGAAATCGTTGATATCCTTTTTGAAAATTTTAACAGGAATTTTCTCGTCTGTGTCGTTCCCAGCCAGGTCAATACCGACGAGTGAGACAAATTTAATCTCGGGATGACAATCGAGTATCGCGACAATCGCTTCAGAAGTATGGCTGCCAGCGGGGATAACGTACATTAAATCGTTTCTCATAAAAACCTCACCTCTCCAAATTATTTATATTATTTTGCACCTACGGGAAATAATGTAGTCGCTAGGTCTCAAAAAAAGACAAATCTCCCCTGTAATAAAACAGGGGAGTCAACAGCGACTCACTTACTATCTGAGATTTATAAATCTATAATATCACATTTTTTTATTTTGTCTAGAGGGGAAAATAAGTTTTTTTATAATTTTTTTATCCAGACATACATGAGTTAATTAAGTGAAACTTCAAATCGTCATTAGGAGTCTGTTGCAAAAGCAACAGACATCCAACAAATCATGAGACTAGTTGAAAAAGCTTCAGCTGCTAGGAACAGCGAGGCTTGCGCCGCGCGGCGTACAAAAGGTAAGCAAGCAAGCAAACGCAGTCGTGATCGCGCAACTCTTGGCGTTTTAGCGACCTAGAGTTGGCGGCATACCCCTCGCGGTGCAACGCAGATGGAGGTTTTGCAACGGTTTCCTAGTAGCGGATCATCCGCACAGATAGTCTGCCACGATCCGAGCCCGCCCCAACGGATCGTCTCCACCGGGAAATTCAAGCGCCGCTAAACCATTATAACCATTAGATAGTAGCTGTTTATAAAGACCACGCACATCAACCAAACCAGTACCAGGATGGCTGTGTTTCATGACTCCCTGCTCGGAAACTGCATCTTTCAAATGCACATAGCCAATGTACGGCAAGAATTGTTCCAACGCTTTTTCCGGCTGAACACCCGAGTACAGCCAATTGGCTGTGTCAAAGGTGAGCTTGAAGTTTGGCGAACCAACTGTCACTAACAAGTCTGCCAGCAGGCCTGCGTCACCCTTGTCTTTGCTGGGTCCGTTTTCAACAGCCAGCAAAATAGAGGCTTTTTCGGCATCGGCCAGAATCTGCCGCATGGCCGCCAGCCACCAGTCAGTTTTTGCTAAGCTGGCATCAAATGCGCCGGTTGCGACATTCATCCGTAATACCTTCGCTCCAAGGCGTACTGCGATGGCCAACGACTGTCGTAGAGCTGCCAACGCTTGAATTGTCTGAGCTTGGTCTACCGCCAAAATTCCATCATTTGCCGCATAAACTGCAGTCAGTCCTGTTTTTGCGATGAGAGCGGCAACTTGGTCGACCTCGGATTCTTGATCACGCCAAAACGGGCGGAACTCCACACCAGCCAAATTCAAATCCTTTGCCCAGCCAACGAGTTCGGTTTGACTTAAACCCTCTTTGCATTGCTTTTCCCATAATACTGCACTGAGTAAAAGCTTCACACCGATTCCTCCAATTGTTTCTTCTGTTTTTCCGCTAGTGCCTTAGCAACGAGCTGCGTAGTATGCAGAACGTTTTGCGGCATTTCCCTCTGACACAGTCCGTCAATCAGATGCATACGGCACGAACCGCAGCCAGTGACCACGACATCCGCAGCTGTGCTGGCAATATCGTTGAGTTTTCGATTATTAATGTCACGTGATAATTCATAATAGGTCAAATTGAAGCTACCGCCCGCGCCGCAACAACGATCCGGTTCTTTCATTTCCTTCAGTTTTACGCCGGGAATGGCGGTAATCAGTTTACGCACCTGCTTGATCACCCCCAGGCCTCGTCCTAAGTGGCAGGGGTCATGTATGGTCACTGTCAGATTCACTTCACCCAGCAGGTTAGGGTCCATGGGTTGGATTTCAGTCAGGTATTCAGCAATGTCATAAGTCTTCTTAGCAATCCGCCCAATTTTCTCCATATACTCCGGTTCATCAGCAAGCAAACGCGCATATTCATGCCGCCAAGCGCTACCGCAGGAACCGCAGATGGTAATGACTGCATCAACTTCCAGACTGGCGAATATGTCAATATTGTGCCTGGCCAGTAGTTTGCCACTATCTACGTCACCAGATGTAAACAGGGGAAATCCGCAGCAATGTTGCAATTTTGGCAACACAACCTCAATGCCATTAGCGGTCAGGATATCAACTGTCGCTTTGCCGGAGTCTGTATAGATATAGTTAGCCATGCAGCCGGTAAAGAAAGCGACGCGAGCTTTGGCATTGGTAACGTGAACCGCTTCTGGCAACTGTTTACGCAACGACTTCGCGGCAAAAGGACTAATAACCCGGCGCTTGCTTAAGCCTGGCATCGGAAATCGTTGGACGGCGCCGAGACGTCCGTCTGTATTTCGTTTAATGCCTAAGTCCTGAAGCAGTCCAGCGGCGGTTAAGCACAGATCAAACACCGCGCGTCGCCGCAATACGGCGAATACTGCTTTCTTTATCGGCGATAATCCGACTTTCGCCACAGCAAGTTCTCGGCCGGCTAGAATCAGTTCGTCCGCATGCACTCCGCTAGGGCATTGCGCGGAACAGGTCTTACACAATAGACACTTCGAGAGAATGGCTGAGATTTCCTCTATCGGAACATCTTTTCCCTCCAGATAATCACGTAAGAGCGCCAATTTGCCTCGAGCAACCGTCGACTCTATACCCGCTTCTCGGAAGATCGGGCAGGCGAAGCGACATTGACCACAGCGAACGCATTGGCTAACTTTCCGTTTAAGCGCTGCATTATTTTCCATGTCTGTCACCTACCTCCAAGCGCCATCTTGCCCGGATTGAGTATGTTTTTCGGGTCAAGGGCATTTTTAATGGTCCTCATGACCTCAAGCGCGGCGCCATGCTCGCGTTCCATGTATTGATCACGAACTAGGCCGACACCGTGTTCACCGGTCACGGTTCCGTTCAGCATTAACGCCAATTCATGAATTTCGTTCGCAACCAGGCGAACGCGGCGGATTTCTTCTTCACTCTCTAAGTCAATGACTGGAGCGGAATGGAAATTGCCATCTGCTACGTGTCCATAGGTTACAATAATCGTGTCATATTTTTCACCAATACGTTGAATTCCCTCAAGTGCAGCGCCGACATTGGTAATTGGCACGCAAATATCTTCTCCAATATAGACCCGAGTAGCACCGGGACGAACCCGACCGCTGGCGGCGCCAACGACGCCGCGCGCCTCCCAGAGTACTTTCACCTGTTCCGGCGCATCTGTCCACTCTACATGGGCAGCAATCGGGGCGCAGATTTCGGCGACCCGCTGTGCCTGGTAACTAACGGCAGCCGCTGGTCCATCCACTTCAAAGAACAGTACGGCGGCAACGTCAGTAGGCAATTTGATGCTCGGCTTATACAAACACGCCGCCTTAATCGCCGATTTATCAAGTATTTCAATTGCCGAAGGAACAATCTTATTACGGAAAACCTCGACAACCGCCCGCCCTGCATCACCGAGTTGATTGAAGGCGGCAATCGCGATACCTTTTTTCTCCGGCAACGGCATGATCTTCAGCCTGGCCCGAGTAATGATGCCGAGGGTGCCTTCCGCTCCGACAAACAGTTTAGTCAGGTCATAGCCGGACACTGTCTTGAGCGAACGACAGGCAACACCACCTGTGCGAATTTCACGGCCATCTGACAGCACGACATCGAGACCTAGTACATACTCTCGAGTTGTTCCATACTTCATCGCCCGCATACCACTGGCGTTATATGAAATCATGCCAGCGATTGTCGCCATTTTCGTGCTGCCGGGATCAGGGGGAAAGGAAAATCCCAACGGGGCAAGCGCCTGGTTAAGATCCGCATGAACGACACCTGGCTCAACGATTACCTGGAGGTTATCGGTATCTATCTCGATGATTCTGTTCAGACGCGACAAGTCGATAATCAAGCCGCCGTATTTTGCGACTGCACCGCCCGCTTGACCGGTGCCGGCGCCGCGGGGAATGACAGGTATTGCATGTTGGTGGCAAAAGCTCATCACTGGCGGAATCGCTTCCGCCTTATCCGGAATAAATACCGCCGATGGCAGGTACTGCTGCAATTGTGACTCTAACGATGAATCATAGGAATAACAGAGAATGTCGGATTTCGCAGTTAGAATAGATTTTTCGCCGGCAATCGTGACTAATTGCTGAAGATGGCTTTTATCCATGAATGAGGCCTCCATTTCATACTTGAGATCATGGCAACAGGTAATGCAAAAAGCATGCCATAAAGCCAGAGAAAACAACCATAAAGAACGGAGTCGCCGAACCGCAGAATATGCGGAGCACCTCACAAGGCACACGCAGAGAATGATTAACCGTAAAAAGAAAAAGAATACGCTAAGGAATTATACTAGAAAAGGTATGTTCCAAACTGGAACACACCTTGTGAAACATTAGCTTCTTATTGTTGACCTTCTAGCTCTTTTAATCGCCGCCAGAGAGTAACCCGGCCGATGCCGAGAATCTCGGCGGCTTTTTGTTTGTTGCCGTTGGTTTTAGCCAGTGCTTCACGAATCGCTTCATCCTCCGCTCCTTTAAGGCTGCGGGTGGCAGGCGGCGGAGCGGATAAATCCATGCGTTTCGCCAGTACCCGCAACACGTCCTGGGTAGTAATCGACTTGCCTAGCGACAACGCTGTCAATCTGCCGACAACATTATGCAGTTCACGAATATTACCTGGCCAATCATAGTCTGTGAGCAGCTCCATGGCTTGAGGTTCTATTCTTTCTACCGCTGTCCGGTATTGGCTACTAAACTCGCGAATAAAGTTGCGGACAAAGTAAGCAATATCTTCTGTACGTTCACGGAGCGGCGGTATGTCAAGAGTCAGCACATCCAGCCGATAATATAAGTCTTCGCGAAATCTCCGTTCCCGTACCATCCGCTGCAAGTCACGATTGGTAGCGGCGATGACTCGGATGTTAACCGGAATAATACGGTCATCGCCCAGCCTGTATACTTCATGTTCCTGCAGTACACGCAATAAACGAGCTTGTAAGAGTTCGGACATCTCCCCAATTTCATCGAGAAAGATGGTCCCGCCGTGCGCCTGCTCAAACAGGCCCATTTTCCCGCCCTTCTTGGCGCCGGTAAATGCACCTTCTGAATAGCCGAATAGTTCACTTTCTAGAATGTTCTCCGGAATTGCGGCGCAGTTTACCACTACAAAGGGACCCTTGCGCCGAGTACCTGCTTGGTGAATGGCATGGGCGAAATATTCCTTGCCAACCCCTGTCTCGCCTTGTATGAGTACCGTGCTGTCAAAGCAGGCAAACCGTTTTGCTTCTTCAAGCGCCCGCTGCATTTCTGACGAGCGAGTCTCAATATCAAGAAATGTATATTTAGCGACCCGGCCCCGGCTCGACATCTCCTGTCTGGTCTTATGCTCGATATCTTGCAGTCGGCGCAATTCCTGCAGTGTGGCAACTATACCGACTACAGAACCGCCGGCAACAATAGGCAGATAGTTGACAACCAGTTCCATTGAGCCGATCCGTTCGATTTTTCCTGTCAGCTTTTCACCGAGTTTAAGGTATTGACGCATGCGATCAACCCACTCACCGGCGGCATCGCCGTCAATATTTAATAATCGCCTGGCTTCACTGTTGACTGCCGTAAGTTCGCCACGTGCATCTAAAGCAAGCACACCAGAGTCCACTGTATTGATGATAACATCGGTTTGCCTGGCGTTAGCATCCCGGATGCCATGCAGTGCCAGCATTTGACGCGCTGCTTCTAAAGCAATTTGCAGCGCCTCGTGCCCTGATCGCAGCAGAACGCCCTTGACGCCGCGCCGTTCGGCCTCAAAGACTACCGCCTGATTGCCAATTACACAGTCGGCTTGAAGGTCAATCGCCATACTTACGGCTGATGCATATTCCGGATAGTCATCGATGTTAACTTTAATGATCGCGTCCGGGGCGGATAGAATAGCCTCAATGCTTGCCATCCCCTCAAGAACTGTGAGCGACTCGACGACCGCCGCCTGAGTGGACAGTTTGACTGCCTCCTGATACGCCCGCAGTAAATCGTACCCGGAAAAGGGTATCTCGATCACCGACACGTCTGACAAACGTTCGGCAATCAGCCGATAAGTCAGGCCACGACTGACCAACACCCTGGCGCCGCCAAGAACTGCCTTGCGTGCGGCCATCACCCCTTCTTCTAAGCGAGCGTAGACAACCTCAATATCCTCACTGCCTATGAGCAAATCCTCTAACACGGCGCAAATCTCCCGGCTAGGAATGATAAATGCAATTTCTGCCACGTTGAACTCCCTTTCCCATTAAGCATTACAGGCATTTTATTGGCAAGGCAGCGATTCCCCAAACCCCTAGTTGCCTAACAATCGCGTCAACCGCCTGCGCCAAATTATCAGCAACAGCCGGACTAAGGCTAAATCCCCACTCAATCGAACCAGGCTCCAGCCCCAAAATCACAACCTCTGGCAGCGGTTTCTCCATGACTTCGAGCATACGCAGCACTTCCCGAATTCCCGCCTCATGGAGAGATATCTTTCCCCGGAAATAATCAGCAATTTCATCACCGTGAAGCACATACAAACTACCTGGCGGTTGACCACCAGCCACTGCGTCGACAACAATTAGCCTCTCACAGCCTGATAAGAGCTGGACTAGATCCAGCCCCAACGTGCCGCCATCAACAACATGAATATCTGGTGAAAAGACATAGCCGCGCTGCAATTCTTCAACAACACGTACACCAAGTCCTTCATCGCTAAGTAATATGTTGCCAATCCCTACTATGGCAATGTTCGTCATCTAGGAAACTCCTATCACCGGCTCACTACGATTTCACAAGCCGATCTTCAGCCGGAAAACTCACTGTAAATACTGTTCCCTCGTTGGGGCGACTATTTACAACTACAGTTCCTTGGTGCAGTTCAATGATTTCTTTGGCAATAGCCAAGCCCAGTCCGGTTCCGCTCTCCGTCCGGCTATGAGCTTTATCTACTTTATAAAATCGTTCCCAAATATATGGCAGATCCTCGGTCGGAATTCCAACACCGGAATCTGTGATGCTCAATTGAGCTCCTGTTGGAACTTCCTTCACTACTAACCGAATTGAACCGCCGGCAGGAGTAAATTTCAGCGCATTATCCATTAATATGACAATAAGCTGAGTCAGCCTATCGCCATTGCCGGCGACCATAACAGCTTCGGTTTCAACACTGAGAGTTATACCTTTAGCAGTTGCTTGTCCACGGAACTTAGCAGCAGCAGCCTCCGCCAATTCAGCCAGCGGGATCGGCTCCAGTTCCTGGCGATGGCCGGACTGAAGCCGGCTAAGATCTAACAGGTCATAGATTAGGCGTTCGAGACGTTCACTTTCCTCACGGATCAAATGTTGATACTTTTTGATTGTAACGGGGTCTGTCACCGCTTCATCCAGCATGGCTTCATTATAGCCTTTAATGATAGTCAACGGCGTCCGCAGTTCATGTGACACATTGGCAACAAAGTCTCGTCGTAGTTTTTCGACCATCTCTGTCTGTCTGACAAAGTGTGCAAGATCTTGCGCCAATGAATTCAACGATTTGCCTAGTTCCCCAACTTCATCCTCACTAGTAACTGAAACGCGTGTCTGATAATCTCCTCTGGCCATCGCACCGGCGATCAATTGCATTTGTCGCAATGGCCGAACGATACCACGCGATAACCAAGTCGTAATAGCCAAGGCCAACAGTATAGCGACTAAGCCAATGACACCAATATAAAGATATATCCTGTACATATATTCGTTGATTGATTGGATAGGTGCATGTAGCAGCACAGCTCCAGCCACCGATCCATCACTATTGCGTAGCGGCACAGCAGCCATCAACATCTGTTCATTATAAAACGGGTGTTCAAATATGCGAGTCCATTCCTGGCCCTGAAAGACAGGTGCCATCTCGTCCAAAACAGAGCGCAGCATACCGGCGGACGGCATAGCCTGTCCCTTCCCGGGCTCACGACCACCCATCATCCCATGCCCCATCGGCCCTCTCATGTGGTGATTCTGCAACCGAGGCGGGGTCGAGATCGCGACAACCCGTCCAGCGGCGTCAACGACCCAGACTCGCGCGTCAAGAAAACTATCTACACTGTTTACATACGCTACCAATTGAGCGTCTGTGAGCTTTCCCTGACTGTATTCTTCCACTATGCGTACCAATTCTTGCCCTTTGTTGAGCAATTCCTGCTTTTTACTCAGCACAAAATAGTCTCGAATCAGAACAGATACACCGACCGATACAAGAATAAGCAGAGCTACGATGACTGCCATATAACTAAACAGCAGTTTTTTTTGCAGCGACTGCCTCATGCTTTCACCTCAAATTTATAGCCCACTCCCCAAATTGTTTTGATATCCCAGGGAGTGTCCTCCCTAGCGCCGATCTTCTGTCTGATGCGTTTGATATGGGTATCAACCGTCCGGGTATCGCCAAAATAACTATAGCCCCAAATCGCCTCCAGCAGTTGATCACGCGAAAAGACTCTGCCGGGATGGGATGCAAGATGCCACAGCAGTTCCATTTCTTTCGCCGTAAAGGCGCTGGTTTGCCCATATGACGTTACCGTATACTCGGCAATATTAATTTCCAGATAGGGAAAAGAAAGGACAGACGCGGCGACAAAGCCGGCATCCGGAACGCGTCTTAGCACAGCCTTGGCCCTGGCTACTACTTCGCGGGGATTAAACGGCTTAGATACATAGTCGTCTGCGCCTAATTCCAGACCCATGATCCGATCCTCATCCTCCGCCCTTGCTGTTAACATGATGATTGGAACAGGCGATATTTTACGAATTTGTTTACACGCCTCCAACCCATCAAGCACCGGCATCATAAGATCAAGGATGATGATATTAGGCTTTACCTGCTGCACTTTAATAATCGTATCAGCGCCATCGATTGCCTCGACGACGGTAAAGCCTTCTTTAGAAAAATACAGAGCGAGAATTTCCCGAATGCTCGGCTCATCATCTGCAATTAACACTGTATGTCCAGTTTGTCCGTTCAATTTAGAACCCTCCTCTGACCTGAAACCATTACGGTATCAGCATACCAAAATGAAGGAGTTTTTGCACAGAATATTTAGGATAAAATAAAAAAACTCCCGGAAATCCGGGAGTTTTACCATTAGAGTACTGTGTCTAACAATGCTGACAAATCCTTACGCGGGCGATACCCCACAACCCGATTGACTTCTTTGCCATTCTTGAAAATAACCAAGGTTGGAATGCTCTTGACAGCATAGCGAGATGCGACCTGAGACTGCGCGTCTACATCGACCTTGCAAACAACCGCTTTGTTAGCATAAGCTTCAGCAACTGCCTCTACCTCCGGGGCAACCATCTTGCAGGGACCGCACCAAGACGCCCAAAAGTCGACAAGAACAGGTTTATCTGACTGGAGAACTAGTTTATCAAAATCTGCTTCGGATTCAATATGTAAGGCACTCATATAAAAACCTCCATTTCTTGTCATTACGCCATATTTGGCTTATTTATATTGTAGAAAATCTGGCAGGTAAAGTCAAGGAGGGAAGGTATTTACTACCGGCTCATTAACAAGTTGGGCAAAAATGTTGAAAGCGAAGGGATGTAGGTGATTAATAGTAGCACGACAATACCAATTAAGAATGGAATCCAAATTGCTTTGCTCAATTTCTCTAGTGAGATGCCAGACGTGCCACAAATGGCGAATAAAACGCCGCCGACTGGCGGGGTTATTAGACCAAGCACCAAATTAAAGCAAACAACCAAACCCATATGTACCGGATCAATTCCTAGTTTATCCGCCATCGGCGCAAGTACAGGGGTAACAATTGTCAAGGCAGGCGCTGTCTCCATTGGGATTCCAATTAAAATTAGCGCTATATTGACAAGCAACAACACCACCCATGGGGATGTGCTTACTTGCGATATGGCTTCAATAATAGCCTGGGGCATTTGTTCAGCTGCGACAATCCAGGCAAAGGGTTCTGACATACCCAAAAGCATCATGATCATAGCTGACTCCAAACCTGCAGCAAGAAGTATATCTGGGATACGGCTAATCTTCAGACGTTTATAAAACAGACCGCCAACAAGAATCGCGTAAATAACAGTCACTCCAGCCGCCTCGGTTGGCGTAAATATACCGCCAAGGATACCGCCCATGATGATAACAGGCATCAATAACGCCGGCAGCGCCTTCCATGCACCAATGACGACTTCTTTAAATGAAGCGCGGGGTTCTTTGGGATACTCCCTTTTTCTAGCCACAATGCCCATATAGATCATCAAGCCAATTCCCAACAGAATCCCGGGAATAATTCCGCCCAAAAACAAGGCACCAATGGATACATTGGCGATGACACCATAGACGATAAACGGAATGCTAGGTGGGATAATTGGTCCCATGCAAGATGCCGTTGCCGTGACAGCCGCAGCAACATCTTCATCATAGCCTGCTTTCTTCATCGCTGGCAGCATAACAACGCCGATGGCAACCGCTGTAGCGACAGCCGCGCCGGATATGGCGGCAAAAATCCCGCTGGCAAGGATTGTGGCCATGCCCAATCCACCGCTGATGTGTCCAAGCAACAGACGAGCGAAGCGCACCAGGTCTTGTGTCAGACCGCCTTCATTCATCAGGTTTCCAGCTAGCATAAATAAGGGAATAGCCAGCAACGGAAAGGATGCCATGCCGCCGAAGGCAGTTTGCGTCAACATGGTAAGCGATACATCACCCTGCAGCAAGACATATAGCATAGCCGAACCACCCAAACCAATAGCGATCGGGATGCCAAGGGATAACAAAATAATGAAGGCAATAAGAAAAATCAACAGCATAGTTCTTTCCTCCCCGCTACATGGACTCGCTCACATGGTCAGGACTCTTTTCGTTACCATTGCCGATTCGGTCTGTAACGCCAAGAAACAGCAAAAACTCTTCTAAGCTAATCAACAGCATGGCAAAAAAGCCTAGCGGCAAAGCAACATATGGTAAAGACATAGGAATTTCCATGCCAGGCGAGGTTTGGCTGTGATTAATTACAGTTTGTTCAAGGCCATAATATATCATTGTCGTCAGGAAAAAAAACATAAATGCATAGCCGACTCCTTGAGCAATCCGCGCAACTTTGAGTGGCAGTTTTTCAATGACATAGTTCATGCTAACCTGATAACCCTTTTTTAGACCGACAGCAGCCCCCATCATCGAAGCCCACACCAAAGCATAGGTGGAAAGTTCGCCTGACCAAATAGACATCTTGCCAAGGACATAACGGCCAAAAACCTCGTAGGGTATGACTAATGCAATCGTCCCCATAGCCGCAATGACGCCCCACCGGCACAGTTTCAGCACCAAGAGATTGCTCTTCTGAAACCAGTACATACCTTCACCCCAATTCTATCTCTGCGCGCGCATACTATGAGCGGCCGACGACTTACGCCGCCGGCCCGTAAACCAGCTACTTCACCGCAAGTATAGCGTCAACCTTATCTTTGCCGAACTGTTTTGCGTATTCGTCAAACGCAGGCTGCATGGCTTTTATCCAGGCATCTTTGTTAACGTCGCGGACAACAACCAGACCTTTACCTTCCATCTCTTTTAGCGATTTTTCCTCACTGTCGCGGTTTAACTTACGCTGATAAGCAGCAACTTCAAGCGCGGTCTTCGCGAATATCTCCTGATCAGCCTTAGGCATGGCTTGCCATTTCTTCATGCTGATGATCATTGGCGCCGGGGAATATACATGACCGGTAAGAGAGAAGTACTTTTGCACTTCATAGAACTTTGCGCTACTGAACACAGCCACCGGGTTTTCTTGACCGTCAATAACCTTTTGTTGTAAGGCCGGATAAAGTTCGCCCCAAGCCATCGGCGTCGGATTTAGGCCAGCTGCCTTAAACGCTGCAAGGTGAACTTTATTTTCCATAGTGCGAATTTTGAGACCTTTGCCCTCTTCCGGTGTCTTGACTGCTGTTTTCGAATTAGTCAGATGCCGGAAACCATTTTCCCAGAAAGCCAACCCTTTCAAACCGGATTTATCTAGGTCATCGAGAAGTGCCCGACCAATCGGACCGTCAAGTACTTTATCCACATGAGCCCCATCTCGGAACAGAAATGGTAAATCAGTAATCAGCATAGAGGGACTAAAGCCGCCGACCGGTCCGGTCGAACCAACATAAATATCAATTGTACCCTGTTGTAATGCTTCCAGGCATTCGCGCTCGCCTTTAGCAAGCTGAGAATCAGGATATAAAGTAATAGTGATCCGCCCATTGGTACGCTCTTTAATCAGTTCAGCAAACTTGGCTCCACCGAGCATATACGGATGAGTGGCAGATTGAGTTGATGTCAACTTCATGGTTGCCTTGAACTCGGTTTTCCCCTCTGCCGGAGCAGCTTTCTTGTCGCCGCCGCAACCGGCGATAACGACCATAAATACCAGTAGCAACATAATCGCGAGCACTTTTTTCATAGGTTTTCACTCCTTTTTCATGAGAATACCTAGACTGCTCTCAGGGATTAACTGACTGTTGTTACACTACCGCCTCCCTTGCCCGGTAATAACCGGCAGCATGTCGGGCGCGTGAGTTAACGCCACAATGCTGGCTGAATCACCAAGTATGGCTGTGGCGGCATCAAGCGCTTCCTGTATCGTAGCAAACGGAGTAAAGCTGAGCTTTCTTACTTCGTGTGGACTGATGCCATCTGAGACAAAGAATACTCTGGCTCTCCGTCTCACCTGTCCCCATGCCATTGCTAGAGCTGCAGCAACGTGATCGTGGATGAATCCTTGTTCCATCAGCATTTTTACTTCCTCCGGCTTCTTACCGGCAAAGTCTGCTATATCTGCATGGGTCTTGGCTATACCTTCATAGCAGGGAGTAGCCACAATGATGATTCCACCTTCGCGCACAGCCCGGTCAGCTGCATACAAGGTCTTATGCGCCTGCCAAAATTCTAGATCGCAAGGGTGTGAACTGGCTAGAACAATGTCAGCCTCTTGTGCTAATTCTACGGCATATACGGCTTCAGCAGCCTCTACTCCATGCAAGAAGGCCTTCTCTACATCGCCAAAAAAGGCTTTGACGACTTCGCCTGAGCGGTTTAGAACGGTGTTAAAGATCGTGTTGAGACCAATCTGGCGGGCAATGACGTTCAATTCGCGCCGAACCGGATTATCTACCACACCGAGTAGGGAGCGAGGCTCTTGCACACTCAGCAAATGAGTTTCGGCCGTAGTTTGCTCTCCTGACACTCCAGGCTGAACAATCTTTGCTCCACCTGCATAGCCGGGTATATGGTGCGGCACGATACTGCCAATACCCAGTTTAAAGTCTGCTTCATACACTTCCTTATTGATACTAATACTGGTTCCATTCTGAGTACAGCCTAGGTCCACGAGGCTGTCCGGGTCGCGAAATGGGTGATTTTTGATAATAACCCGTCTGACCGTTTCTTCACCGAATTTATCCAGTATTTCGTCTTCAGTCATAAAACGGTGCGTCCCTAATGCAATAACAATACTGATGTGTTCATCAAGGACGCCTGCAGCGTTGCACTCGTCAAGCAAAATCGGAATAATCGCCGCTGTCGGTGTCAGGCGGGTGTTATCATCTGCGACCAAAACGACTTTTTGTTTACCGCGCACCAACTCACGTAGTGGCGGCGAGCCAATAGGGTCAGCCAGTGCACGACGAATTTCCTGTTCCAGGTTGGCAACAGGCAGAGCGTCATGCGGCGAAAGCACCCCCAGCAAACGTTCACGGGCTATTGTAGCTTCGACTTCTCGGTCACCATAGGGAAGTCGTATGGTTACCTGCGACATATACCTTCCCCCTTGCCTTCTGCTCTGGCATGCGCCATAAGAGCCGCCATGCGGATGGATTCCATCATGCTGAGATGATCAGCCGTTCCTTTGCCCGCCTTGCCAAATGCGGTGCCATGGTCAACAGATGTTCTGATAAACGGCAAACCTACTGTGATGTTTACTCCCTGCTCAAAACCGAGAACCTTTAGCGGGATATGTCCCTGATCATGGTACATGACAACAACAATATCGAAATGACCCCGGTGGGCGGCGCGGAAGAATACTGTATCAGGCGGCACTGGGCCGGTTACATCCAATCCCATTTTCTTCGCTGCTTCGATAGCTGGTATGATCTCTTCAATATCCTCATTGCCAAACATACCACCTTCACCGGAGTGAGGATTAAGACCAGCGACAGCGATCCGCGGGTTCAAAATACCAATCAGCTTCATTGCTTGATCAGCCAATTGAATGACTCGTAAAACCCGCTCTTTTTTAACCAATTCGCAGGCGCGCCGTATTGAAACATGGGTTGACACATGGATGACCCGCAAGGCGCCACCAGTCAGCATCATAGCATAGTCTTTGGTGTTCGACAGATGCGCCAAAATCTCTGTATGTCCCGGGAAATGACAGCCGCCTTGGTTCATCGCATCCTTATTTAGCGGTGCGGTGGCAATTGCATCAATTTTATCTTCCATCGCCAACTTCACAGCCATTTCCACATATTCATAGGCCGCTTTGCCGGCGCGGGGATCGACTACTGCAAAAGGCAAGTCGGCAGGTAGATTGTTCAGATCAATCACATCGATCCGTCCATATTCTTGGCCAGCTGTGCAAGGTTCTGTCACCGCATAGCAGGGAAGTTCTGCTTTGATGATACCAACAGCGCGTCGCATGATGCCTATATCGCCAATAACAACTGGACGACACATGTTGTATATTTCTTTATCTTGCAGTGATTTAACAATAATCTCCGGACCAATGCCAGTTGCGTCACCCATGGTAATCGCTATTAGCGGTTTCATTTGTCCCAACTCCTTATTTGCTTTGTATTGTGTCCACAGCTTTATTGATGGCCTGCTCGTCGCCAAAAGCTCCCGCCTTGGTAACTACTTTTAGTCCCGCATATTGTCCAGAACTGAGCCGACCGAAGGGAATTCCCGGGGCCACCTCTGAGCAGACTTCCATACTACTTGCTCCAAGGGCAACACAAACTTGAACGGCTGTATCTCCGCCCGTTATGAATAACCCTTCCACGCCTTCACCAACCAGTTGCCGGGTGATTTCCCCCAATTTTTCAGCAATCAAATCACTTACCGCCATGGAATCAAGCCCAAATTGTCCACCACAGGCGCGCACCAGCTCAACTGATTCACGACCATTTGACGAGACAATAGCTACGTGTTGGTGATTTTGTATATGTTGACGAGCCGTTTCGACACAACGGGAAACCTCAAAATTCGGCTGCTCGATAAGGTTCTTCCCATTCACAGTCACGAGTGCGGTATCCGGACGGACTAAAAAAGCATCAATTTGAGCGGCAGTCACACTACTAACGCTTCCCACCACAACAAGCACAGGCAAACCCTTACTTTTTGGCGTCTGGCAAGAGTGAACTACAGGCAACTGATAAAGCATTGGCAAACATTCTGCCATTCCGGCAGAACCCACCCAGAGAACGTGTTTTCCTGAATTATACACTGCAAGCGTGATGGCTTTAAGGTGTATCTCATCTGTCGCATCGAAAGAAATCAGCTTCACCCCGTCTGCCACGCACTTCTCAAGAAGTCTTCGTATCACGACTTCGCCTGCTAGAAGATCAGCTAATTCAATATGAGCTACTCGATATCGGCTTTGGGTTCTCAAAATAGCTGATAATCGCGAATCTGTCACAGGCGATTTAGGGTCCTGAGCGATTTCAGTCGCTTGAAGCGGAATCTGATTGAGCAAATGATATCCTCCCACTGTAATTCTGCCTATGCGTGGAAAAGCCGGAGCAACGATTGCACAATCGAATTCGAATACATCGAGTACAGCGTCGATTTCGGAGCCTAGGTTGCCTCGTAATGTTGAATCAACCTTTTTATAAATAATGGGGATATTGCTGTTCTTGATCAACTTTGCTGCCCAAACTACTCGTTCATAGGCTGCCAGCGAATCGAGTCCTCGGCTATCAGTATCGATTACAATGACATCAGCTTCGTCTGGCAATGCATTGTTACCAGCAGCGACGATGACAACATGCGTCCGCAGTCCATACTTAGCAAATTGAACGCCTGTATCATTAGCTCCGGTTAAATCATCAGCAATAATAGCAATATGAGGCATGCATTTCACCCACGTTCTACCTAGTAATACACTTCACGCAATATTGTTAGCATAAAGCATGCCAATCCGCCGATATTATCGAGAGTTGTATAGGAGCTTGCCAGAAGGCATAAATTCTCTTGTTTCGCAAAAGTTCTTCCATTATAACTTTAAAAAATGCTGCAAATCGCAACATTACGCCGTTGCAATTTGCAGCAATCCATTCTCCTGTTTATATTATTGACGTAGCTTTCGCCAGAGCGTTGTTCGGTTGATTCCCAAGCGGGTAGCCGCCCGGCTGTAATTATATTGTTCCTCCCGTAAAACACGACGGATCGAAGCCATTTCTTGCGTTTGAAGCGTATCCCCCAAATCTATATTGTCTACTAGTTGCGTTGTTACGCCAAGCGTAGCGCGAAAATCATCCGCCGTAATATATTGGCCAGGTGTGAGCAGCACAGTTCGTTCTATGATATTTGCCAATTCTCGTACATTTCCCGGCCATAGATGGAGCTCCAATAAAGCATACGCCTCATCGGCTATCCAGTTTACCTTGGGGTTAAGAGCGAAGTGCTTATGTAGAAAAGCATCCGCCAACACGCGAATGTCTTCTCTTCGCTCACGTAGCGGCGGAATGTGAAGTCGCAAAATATCCAGACGATAATAGAGATCGCTACGGAATCGGCGCTCACGAATTAGACAGAGCAAATCTTGATTAGTTGCCGCAATTACCCGGATATCGATTGGAATAACACGATCTCCACCCAATCGCATCACTTCTCGTTCCTGCAGCACTCGCAAAATACGCGCTTGCAACGCCAAGGGCATTTCACCGATTTCATCAAGAAATATTGTTCCCCCATGCGCCAGTTCAAATAAGCCGGATTTTCCTCCTTTTTTTGCTCCTGTAAAGGCGCCTTCCTCATAGCCAAACAGTTCGCTTTCGAGTAGCGTTTCTGGCAATGCCGCACAATTTACCGCTACAAAGGGACCTTGTCTGCGACGACTGAGATTATGAACGCCTTGGGCGAGCATCTCCTTACCGGTGCCGGTTTCGCCAGTAACCAGCACTGTGGAATCGACCGTGGCATACTGCCGCGCCTTTTCCTTAACTTGGGTCATGTACGATGAGCAGCCTATTACCTGATCAATATTGACCTTTGCCACTAATCCCTTATCATATAGTTTCTGACGCACTGTTTGCTCGAATCGCTGCAGCTGCGTCACATCCTGAAAATTTGCAATCGCTCCGACCACCTTGCCGCCGAGTTTGATTGGTATTCGCTTCGTCGCGATGGTGCGAGCGCCAATTCGTTGTATTTCGCCGATTTCCGATTGCCCTCGCGCCACAATTAACGGCAACCGAGTATTGGGAATAACGTCGCCAACATTACGTCCTAGCACATCAGCAGACCGCATCTGAAAAACGTCCTCCGCAGCCGGATTAAAAATTGTGATGCGCGACTTGCCGTCAACAGCAACAATACCATCAGTCGATGAACTGATGATTGTTTGGAGAAGTTCTACTCGTTCCTGCTCTTTGCGCCTAACATTGGCTAGCAGTTGAGCTTGCCTCAGCGCCTTATAGATGGCTTCCTTACCAGATTGAATTAAAATCCCTTCCAGTCCGTAGCGGATAGCCAATCTAGCCGAAATAGCATCGCCGATAATTGCCCGAATCCCCATTCGGGCAGCTTTGGCAATTTTCTCCTGGGCCTCGCCCTCATTGCCAAGCGTGATTTCTTTTAGTTCAACTCCCCAGATGTCGTGAAGATCCTCACAGCCGTATATCACATTACGAAAGCCGACTACACCGACTGGACTGCTGTAATCGCCAATTTGCCTGAGAGCACGCAAGATGTCAAACGCTGTAATCGGGATTTCCACGACCGGTGTCTCGACTTGACTGCTAATCAGCGAAGCCGTGCCGCCACGGCTGACGATGACATCAGCGCCTTCACGAATCGCCGCAAACGCTTCAGACAGGCCGACGCTTAAATCACCTAGCCTGACATCAATGCCGGCCGGCCATTCTTCCATTCGTTCGGCTACTACCTCTTGAGCAATTGCTTGCATACCTGGGAACGGGGCAATTACCGTAATTTTTGCGTCCATCAGTAAGCGTCCTTTCTGGGTAAGTTTGCATACAGGAGGCAACTCCGTTATAATAATTTTATACCCTTTCAAGAGAGAAGCGTCCTTCAGTAGCGGCGAAAGGCCAAAATAGTTTTATTCTTAATTAGAAGAAACCCCAGATGATCCCCAATCCCTTCTGCAACCAATCAAAGAAAATGAACAGCCCCACGATAATCAAGATGATTCCCGCACCGCGGCGAATAGCCGGCAGCCATTCATACAACGAGCTAAGAGAAAATACATATTTTCGAATAATTGCCGCCAAACCTAGAAATGGCAGACAAAAGCCCATTGCGTACACTAGCAGCAAGAAAGCACCTTGCGACAGAGTAGCCGCCGTACCGGCATAGATGAGAATAGTCGCCAAAATTGGTCCGGTACACGGAGTCCAGCCAATCGTGAAGGCAACACCAAGCAAAAAAGCGCCGAGAGGGCCATGGAAAGTGTATTGCAGTAGCGGACGATATTCCCTATTTAGCAGATCAAATGAGAAAAAGCCACTTAGTTGCAAGCCCATTAGCACCATAAATACTGCACCGATCTTTTGAATTAAGCGTTGATTTTCGATCAATATTTGGCCAAAATAGGATGCGGTCGCACCCATAATAACAAAAACCATTGTGAAGCCGACTAGAAAGAAAGCAGCGTTAAGCCAAAACCGATCTTTTTTGCCGCCCGCATCTGGACCGGTTCCAGCGAGAAACGCGCTAAACGTGGGCACAACAGGTAAAACGCAAGGAGACAAGAAGGACAGCACTCCGGCTGCAAACGCTGTCAGCAGCGTGATATTCTGTTCAATCATCAGACGCCTCCTCTAGGACTTAGCTTGCACTTCCTTTAAAACCGTTTCCAATTCATCCGCAGTTACCGGCCCTGATTTACGAAATTGAATAACTCCATTTTTGTCCAAAATAATTGTAGTCGGGATTGCCCGAATGAGGAATTCGCTACCAGCTTTTCCATCAGGATCTAAAAGCACAGGCATCGTGTAATTATTCTGGTCGAGATACGCTCTTACTTTTTCTACCGGCTCTTGCAAATTAACCGCGCCAAAGAGAATCTCATTTTTATGCTTTGTTGCAAATACCTCTAGTTCCGGCATCTCCTCCCTGCAAGGCGGACACCAGGTAGCCCAAAAGTTCAACACCGTAATCTTGCCTGTTTTTCCAATCTTGAATGATTGTCCGTCTATTGTCTGGAGGGTAAATGACGGCGCTGTTTTGCCAACGGTAATCCCCGTTTCGGGAGCTGCGGGCGTCTGACCAGTCGTATCTTTTATGAAGTACCAGAAGCCTGCCGTCAGAACTAAGGCGATCGCAGCGATAACTAGAAAGCGTTTTCTCATTGAATTCCCTCCACCGAAATTTCATCACTTGTTGCCATTATCTCAGGTATTCGCGTCCAGTTCACCGATTCCTGCATCTGCAGGCCGACAGACGCTCAAACTGTATTTATGCATCATACGGAACACAGGAGGTATTTATGCACCAGTATTTATTTTTTATCGGTGATTTCCCCATCCGAAGTTATGGATTGGTCTTAAGCCTTGCCATCATACTGGCTACCGCGACTGCATACTTTTTGGCCAAGCAGGACGGGCGTTGGCATCAGCATGTGCCAGACATGGGGATTTACTGCGGTTTGGCCGGTATTATCGGGGCCCGGTTGTGGGATGTATTCTTTTTTGATTGGGACTATTACCAGCATCATCTGTTGGAGATCCCCTTTGTCTGGCAAGGCGGCATGGCAATTCAAGGCGGTGTAGTGCTGGGAACCTTGGTCGGCTATTGGTATACTAAGAAACACCACATTGACACCTGGGCCTTTGCCGACATTGTCGCTGCGCCTGCAGTTATCATGGGACAAGCCATTGGACGCATCGCCAACCTCTTAAATGGGGATGCTTTTGGCCGCCCCACCGGCAGCAATTTTGGCATTGTCTATCCGGATACGACGTTGGCGCATCAAGTCTACGGTAATCAGCCGCTCTGGCCGGCGGAAGTTTGGGAAGGACAAATCGACATCATCATTTTTGTATTGCTGCTGATTCTGCGTACAACGAACCACGCCAAAGGTCAAGTTTTTATCGCCTACGCAGTTCTCTACTCGATAGCCCGCTTTTTTCTTGAATTTCTCCGTGGTGACTACGGAACCTTGGCCTTGGGTCTCAAATCCGCTCAGTTGACTAGCTTGGCAGTCATCATTATCGGCACAGCGCTGTTCATTTTGGTTGGCTTAAAAGGCCAAAAAATTAGCGAGCCAGCGACGAATCAGCCTGTGAAAAAGGGTAAACGATAAAGAAGAGTTGCTGGTGAGGCCTTTTTTTGAGAGCAAGAGCGATTAGCACTAAGATTGCAAAACGCACAAAGGTTTTTATAATAATTCACTTTGCGACGCTTGCGCGCTTCGTGGGGCTTCGCGCTAACGCACCTTCACGATTACTGCGCTAATAAAACGCAGCTGAATTTCTTGAACTTCTAACAAGGAGTGATTTGTCCCATTGGATACACCCAGTATTGGACTTGAACTGCTAATCATCGCTATATTAGTCCTGGCAAATGGAATTTTTTCGATGACGGAAATGGCCATTGTCTCTTCCCGTAAATCGCGGCTTGAACAAATGCAAGACGATGGCGTCGCCGGCGCCCGCATTGCCTTACAATTGGCAAAAGAGCCGAATCATATGTTATCCACTGTTCAAGTCGGCATTACGCTAATTGGAATTCTTACTGGCGCGTTCGGTGGCGGTGCCCTATCGCAAGTGTTAAGCCAACTGCTAAAGACGATCCCATTTCTGGCTAGGTATAGTGACGCGATTAGTCTAGGGCTTGTCGTCGCAGGTATCACCTATGCCTCGCTCATTGTCGGCGAGCTGGTCCCTAAGCGTTTAGCGATGGCATTCCCAGAAAAAATAGCTATTGCCTTGGCCGGTCCCATGTCAGTCTTTTCCAGATTCACCAAACCGGTAGTAAATTTCCTCAGTTTTTCCACCCAGGTGATTTTGCGATTGTTTTCGATCAAACCGTCAACCGAACCGCCGGTTACAGAAGATGAGATTCGCATTTTAATTAACCAGGGCACAGAATCTGGTGTATTTGAAGAAACTGAAAAAGACATGGTTGATAAGGTCTTCTTGCTTAACGATATTCGCATTGGCGCATTAATGACTCCACGAACCCAGATCGAATGGTTAAATGTTGATGCGCCGTCGGCAACTATCCTCACAACTTGCTTAGAGTCCAAGCATTCCTGGTTACCTGTAGCTCAAGGCAAAATTGACGAGATTATCGGCGTGGTCTTTGTCAAAGAATTACTTATTCAACACATTGCAGGCAACACATTCGATATTACCGCTTTGGCTCGCGACATTCTCTATATTCCGAAAAATATGCGTGCATTGAAAGCCCTGGAGCTATTAAAAAGTTCGGGTGCAGAAATTGCGCTGGTGGCTGATGAGTATGGCGGTGTTTCCGGATTGGTTACTTTAGACGATATTCTTGAAGAAATTGTTGGTGACATGCCATCTTTTGACGAAGATGAAGATCCGGACATTGTGCAGCGTGAAGACGGTTCTTGGCTGATCAATGGTATGCTACCCATCGAAGAATTCAAGGAGTTATTTGATCTTGATGAGTTACCTGGCGAGGATCGTGATCACTTCCACACTCTCGGCGGGTTTGTGGTTTCCTATTTAGGTTACATACCTGGCCCGACCGCTTCTATCCAATGGAATGAATTGCGCATTGAAGTTGTTGATATGGACCGCACCCGCGTTGACAAGGTTCTCATCACACCGACGCCGCCGCTAGACGTGTAAGTCAAGAAACAGCAGCCGTCCATTGTAGGACAGGCTGCTGTTTTTTCTATTAAATACTTGCGAAAAGCAAAACATTGGTTTATGCTCTTCACCCTTGTAATAGAATAGTATATCTGCTTTGCGACCAAAACTAACGCAGGAGGGAATAATTGATGCTTGACGCAGAATTTCTTGCCGCGTTGCTTTCGATTATTGCTATCGATTTGGTTTTAGCTGGCGACAACGCTGTTGTCATCGCGCTCGCATCCCGGAAATTACCTGGGAAGCTGCGAACCCAAGCGATCTATTGGGGCACGTTTGGCGCGATTATTATTCGAGCCTTGATGACGCTTATTGCCGTGTGGATATTACGGATACCTTACCTGCAGGCGCTAGGGGGACTTCTGCTTATCCCGGTAGCCGTCAATTTGTTGAAACAAGAGACCCCATCTGAGCACATTGACGCATCCTCCAGTTTTTGGGGTGCGATTAAAACCATCATTGTCGCCGACGCCATTATGGGAATCGATAATGTCTTGGCAATTGCAGGCGCCTCTCATGGCAATATGCTACTAGTCATCCTTGGATTGCTGGTCAGTGTACCTATAGTAATATGGGGTAGTAAATGGATTTCCGCCTGGATGGTGAAATATCCTGTTCTCATCTATGTCGGAGCGGCGATCTTGGCCTGGACGGCAGGTACAATGGTAATGAATGACAATATTATTGGAACTGCTCTCCTGTCTTTGTTTAATTCGGCAGACTGGCTGGTACCACTACTGGTTACAGTGTTTGTTTTAATCGCAGGCAAACTTCAGGAACGCGTCCGGATTTAACACGACACAGAGAAAAGCTCCATCCGTTAGTGTGGATGGAGCTTTTCTTGTATTAGGCAGGGTTCTGCGGTACACTTACTGACTTTTTCCTTGAGAGCTTGTCTTTAACCATTTCCACCATTACAAACAGACAGGGAATCAGGAATAACCCTAGTACTGTCGCTATCGTCATACCGCCGACGACAGCAGTTCCCATAGCATTACGGGAGGCTGCCCCTGCGCCGCTGGCAAACATCAGCGGCAGACAGCCGATGATGAAGGCCAGCGATGTCATGATGATCGGACGCAGCCGAAGTTTAGATGCTTCGATAGCTGCCTGCACCGGATGCATCCCTTTGTCGGTTCTCACTTTTGCGAACTCGACAATCAGAATAGCATTCTTAGCCGCAAGACCAATCAGCATGACCAAACCGATCTGCATATATACGCTGTTTTCCAAACCACGCACATACTGAAATAAGAAAGCGCCAAGTATTCCTGTAGGAACCGAAAGCAATACGGCGAATGGAATGCTCCAGCTCTCATACAGGGCAGCCAAACACAAGAACACGAACAGCAATGCCAGGCCGAATACAATCGGTGCTCTGCCGCCGGAGACTTTTTCTTCCCGGCTCTGGCCGTCCCATGTATACGTGTAACCTGTCGGCAGTACTTGTTTAGCAACCTCTTCCAAAGCTGCAATGGCCTGGCCTGAACTGTATCCAGGCGCCGGCTGACCATTAATCTGCAGCGCCCGGACAGCATTAAACCGTTTAATCGTTGCCGCTGCGTTGAGCGGTTCCGGAATGATCAGTGTATTAAGTGGTACCATCGTTCCATTGGAGCTTTTCAGAAACAAATTGCGGGTTGATTCGATATCATTACGATACTTAGGTTCTGCTTGCATGATGACCTTAAAGGTTCGGCCAAAGCGATTAAAGTCATTTACCTGTAAGCCGCCTAAGAAAGTCTGTAGCGTACTAAAGACATCATTAACCGGAATACCGAGCTTTTCGGCTTTATCACGATCCACGTTGAAGCGGAATCCTGGTGTATTTGCCTTAAATGTGGAGTAAGCCATGCCGATTTCCGGTCGTTGACGCGCCGCAGCAAGGAATTGCTTGGACACGTTGTCTAATGCTTCCAGACTGCCGCCTGATCTATCCTCGAGCATCATCGTGAAGCCGCCGACAGAACCCATGCCGGGAAGAGCAGGCGGATTAAGAGCAAGAACGGTTGCTTCAGGCAAGTGAGCGCCTTTCTGGAATACGCTCTGAATTTGCTTATCGACCGCAAGCTCAGGAGCCTTACGTTCTTCCCATGAAGCCAATCCAGTAAAGATGGTTGCCGAGTTAGGCTTCATTGCGCCATCCAGCATATCAAATCCAACGATAGCCATTGAATTTTCAACGCCAGATTGAGAACGAATTTGTTCTTCGAGTTTGAGAGCTGCTGCGTTGGTGCGATTTAGACTAGCCGCCTCCGGCAATGATACCAAACTCAGGAAATAGCCTTGGTCTTCGTTGGGCACAAACGAAGACGGGACGCGATTCGCTAAGACGACGCAGAAAACGAGCACCAGCACAACTGAAGCTGCACACAGGCGTCCGCGGGTAACGATTTTCCCAAGGCTAAACCCATAGCGCTCCACTGTCTGGTCAAACCAGATGTTAAACTTATCAAAGAAACGTCCCAGCCAGCCGCTGTGAGCGTCTGGGTTATGAGGTTTCAGCATCAGTGCGCACAGCGCCGGAGTCAACGATAGAGCAACAATTGCTGATAAGGCCATAGAAATGGCAATCGTCAGGGCAAACTGTTTGTATAGTACTCCCATCGTGCCGCCAAAGAAAGCGACCGGGATAAATACCGAGGCAAGCACGAAGGCAATGGCAACAACCGGACCTGATACTTCTTCCATTGCCCGTTTGGTTGCATCAAGCGGGCTCAGGCCATGAGCACGCATATTTTGTTCAACTGCCTCAATAACAACAATCGCGTCATCGACAACCAAGCCGATTGCCAGAACCATCGCAAACATGGTCAAAGTATTTATCGAGAAATCGAGGGCAACAAACGCGCCAAAAGTACCGATGAGAGAAACAGGGACTGCAAGCATCGGAATAAGCGTTGCCCGCCAGCTCTGCAAAAAGAGAAATACCACGACAAGAACCAATAGCAAAGCCTCTGCAAACGTTTTGGCCACCTCTGTCAGAGATGCTTGTACGAACTTGGTATTGTCAACAATAACCTTGTAATCCATATCGGGCGGAAAACGTTTAGCCGCTTCGGCAATAACCTGTTTGACATTGCCGATTGTTTCCAAAGCATTGGCATCACTGCTCAATTGAATGGCAAATCCTGCCGATGTGATGCCGTTGTTATAGGCATCAACGTTATAATCTTTGGAGCCAAGATTGACTGTGGCAATGTCTCTGATTCGAACAACCGAACCATCTGGCTGGCTGCGAATGATAATCTCTTCAAACTCGCTGACTTCGGTGAGACGACCTTTAACACGGGCCGAATATTGAAACTCCTGCTCAGCAGGTGAAGGCGATTGCCCGATTGTACCAGCAGGCGCCTGGATATTTTGTTTGTTAATCGCGCTGGCAACTTCGCTGGCGGTGATGCCAAGCTGAGCCATTTTATCCGGGCGCAGCCATATACGCATACTATAGTCTGAGCCAAACTCCATGACATCGCCGACGCCCTTAACGCGCTTGAGATCTTCAACGATGTAGATACTGCCATAATTCTTTAAAAAGTTTGAATCATACTGCCCATTCTTCGAGGTTAAAGTAAAAACCATCGCCATATCCTGGGCGGATTTTTTGGTAGTAATTCCAGCATTCAACACGGATTGCGGCAGAGACGAATTCGCCTGGGCAATCCGGTTTTGGACTTGGACAGACGCCATGTCAGGGTCTGTACCCAGCTCAAACTTTACATTTAGTGAATAGGAGCCAGAGTCTGAACTGGTCGAACTCATAGAAACCATATTGTCTACGCCATTAACCTGCTGTTCAATAACCTGCGCCACCGTCTGATCGATTACTTCAGAGTTGGCACCAGGGTACGCGGCGCGAACACTGATTGTCGGCGGCGTAATCTGTGGATATTGCGCAATCGGCAAGTTTACGGCGGAAATTAATCCTGCCAATGTAATGATAATCGATAAGACGATCGCAAAGACAGGACGATTAATAAAAAATCTTGCCACCGGTATACCCCCTACTGCTTAACCGGAGTCTTTAAATCGTCCGGTCCAATCATGATAACTTTTAGCGGCATTCCCGGTTGGGTCTTGGCGGCCCCTTCCGCCAAGACACGGTCAGTTGCCGACAACCCTGATTCAACCAACCAGAGATTGCCAACACGAACACCCATCCTTACTTCGCGTTGTTCAGCTTTATCGCCTTCTCCCACGATAGTGACAAATGTTTTGCCAAGCAGTTCCTGAACCGCTCTTTGTGGAATCAGCAGAGCGTTCTTGCGTACCTCGCCTTGAGCAACTACCCGGGCAAACATGCCAGGAAGCAACAACTTTCTCGGATTAGCAAAAGTAGCCTTAAGTGTAAGTGAACCGGTATTCTTCGTTAAGCCGCGATCAACCTGTTGAATTTGCCCGGTCAGAGGATATTCCGAACCATCGCTTAGAACCAGCTTTAGGTCTTTCCCCCAGCCGTTAGTCATCCCATTACCATCAACATAATGCTGAGCTAACTGCAGATATAACATTTCGCTCATGCTAAACTGTACAAGCATCGGGTCCTCTGTGGAAACTGTGGCAATCACGGTTTGACCTGCCTGTACAAAGTTACCGACATCTAACTCATTGACATCCATGCGGCCATCAATCGGCGAGACAATCACCGTATCCCGCATGTCATTTTCCGCCTGCCGCACTCTGGCTTGATTTGCCGCAACAACAGCTGAGTGCTGCTGTTCGGTCGAGACGGCGGTATCAAGAATTTGACGGGCAATCGCCTGTTGCGCAGCCAGTTGCTTATACCGCAAAGTTTCTAATTTGGAATTGCTCAACGCCGCCTGTGACTGCGCCAGTTGCGCTTGCGCATTAAGCAATGCGGTTTCATACTGACGAGAATCGACTTCAAACAACGGTTGGCCCTTGGTAACCGTCGAGCCGCCTGCCACATGTTTAGCGACGATGTTGCCGGACACGCTGGCCTTAATCTGCGCTTCGGTTTTTGGCTGCACTTGGCCGATAAACTCATAGGTAATCGGTGTATCTTGCTGAATGACCTGCATAGCTTTAACCTCAACAGCCTGCGGCGCCTGCGCCGGCTTTCCGCCACAGCCAACCGCCAACAGAGTGGCAGTCAGCGCAACTAGGCTAAAAAAAGAGCGTTTCATCGTGGATATGGGAAACAATTGTTATTCCTCCTCGTATTTTGGTTTGGGGCGTATTATGGATTTGATACCCCACGTAAATAAATGTCAAGTGCCTGTATTATGTATACTTCAATCGGGTCATCGGCCGGAGGCAATAACTCTTTTGACACAAGCAGAGTAATTAAAGAGAGATTTAAGATTTTAAGCAAGGAAATAGCCGCAAAATCCGGCTGCAAATCAGAGCGAAATTGTCCCCGAGAGATGGCTTCAACGATGCAGTCTTTGAGAAACGAATGAAGTTTATCGGCAGCATTCAAAATAAAGGGTTCAAACCATTTCGTCGGGTTAGTCATTTCGCTGTAAAATAAGCGGTCCAAGTATGGATTTTCTTTATGTAGATGAGCGATGGTTATCGCCATTCGCCTGATTTTAGCAACCGGGCACGCTTCTTCCTGTTGAATAACATTCAGTGAATCATCGAGTATGGCCAACTGATGTTCCAGAACAAAAGCATACAAATTATCTTTGCCGCCAAAATAATAGGAGATTAACGCAACATTTACGCCTGCAGCTTCAGCCAGCTCCTTCACCGACACTGCTGCAACGCCCTTCATTGCAAATAGGGGAACAGCCGCCTTAATTATTTTGCAGACTGTTGGTTTATCGATTGGAACTTCTATTTTCATTTGCCCCTCCTTTTTTTAGCATTTTAAATTTCTATTTAAATCATGTATTTAAGTATAGTACGATCTCTTGTTTTTGTCTACCATTTCTCATTGAAATTTCCTGTTCTCATCGCTTGACAAGCCTGCATTTAGATGTAATAATTATTGTACAATAGAGAATAGTACAAAGGGGAGTAGCTAGCAGGGAAACCTGTAACAAAGTCGACAATTCGTGGGAAACCACCGGCTTTGAGCACGTCAGTGTAGCCAGACCTTTGCCTAATTGGCAGAGGTCTTTTTGATTGCCAAAAAACACCAGCTCTATTGGAACTACATTGACATTTAAGGAGGACTTTGCTAATGCTAGACATGGACTTTCTAACCGCCCTACTCTCCATCGTCGCGATTGATTTGGTTCTGGCCGGCGACAACGCAATTGTCATCGCTTTGGCGTCTCGCAACCTGCCGATTAATCAGCGTAACAAAGCAATCTACTGGGGAACTTTTGGCGCGATCCTAATCCGCACTTTAATGACCCTTGCTGCAGTTTGGTTGATGAAAACACCCTACTTGCAAGCAATAGGCGGTCTATTGCTGATTCCGGTAGCGATTAAGTTATTGAAAAAAGACGATTCTGAAGAACACATTGATGCTTCCTCCTCTTTTTGGGGAGCGATAAAAACCATCATCGTTGCTGACGCGATTATGGGGGTCGATAACGTACTGGCGATAGCTGGTGCGTCACATGGCAATATGACTCTGGTTATATTAGGGCTAGCCATCAGCATACCAATCGTTGTCTGGGGCAGCAAATGGATATCTAGTTTGATGACAAAATATCCAGTTCTGATTTACGCAGGTGCTGGTATTTTGGCTTGGACTGCCGGTTCAATGGTCATGAGCGACAAAATTGTCGGCAGCTACCTCACCTCAGTGATCAGTATTGCGTCTTGGCTATGTCCGTTGTTGATTACGCTCTTTGTGCTAACTGTCGGCAAACAGATGGAAAAGCGGCAGGAACAAGTAAGCAACGAATAATATCAAACTACAATAACAAGAAAGAACGCCTAATGGCGTTCTTTCTTGTTATTGTAAACAGCAGGATTTCGCCACTTCGAAAAAGAATCCATCTAGCAAAAGCTATAGTTTTTGGTGAAAAATGCAAACTACAACTTGGGCGTTCTGCTACTTTTGGCTAACAGCCCAACAACAAAGGAGGAATTTTCGTGGGCATGACCATGGCAGAGAAAATCATTGCCAAGGCTTCTAACAAACTCGCTGTCAAACCTGGCGATTTTGTATGGGCAAATATCAATACCGCCATGATGGACGACCTATTGGGGCCAAGAGTTGTCATTGCAGACCAAATTAAAAAGCTAGGGAACACAGTCTGGGATAAGGAAAAAGTGGTTATAATTTCGGACCATTATTCCCCTGCAGCCAACATTACGCAGGCAGAGATTCTGCAGTTTACGCGGAACTGGGCGTCAGAATACGGAATTGGAAAGTATTATGAAGGCCTTGGCCCCTGCCACCAAGTACTAGCTGAAAAAGGATTTGACATTCCCGGCTCACTGATGGTAGGAACCGACTCTCATACGACAACTGCCGGTGCTTTTGGTTGTTTTGGTACAGGCATTGGCTCGACAGAGATGTTGGGTGTACTGGTATCAGGTCAAATTTGGCTGCGCGTACCTGAAAGCATCTTGTTTACCTGGAACGGGAAATTGCAATCTGGTGTTTTTGCCAAAGATATTATTTTGCGCACTATTAAAGAAATTGGACAGGCAGGCGCCACGTACAAGGTAATGGAATTTGCCGGCAATGCGATCGAAAACCTAACGGTTGATGAAAGAATGACTATTACCAACATGGCCGTGGAAGCAGGTGCCAAAACTGGCCTAATCGCGCCTGATGAGAAAGTATTTGCTTATTTGTCTGCCATCGGCGCTCAGCGTGGAGATCCACAATATAGTGACCCAGATGCGATCTATAGCGAGCGCTATTCTTTTGACGCCAGCAAGCTTGTCCCGCAAATTGCTCTGCCTCATGAAGTAGACAAAGTAGTGGATGTTAGTGAGGCTGAAGGTGAAGTGATTCATCAGGCATACCTTGGTTCATGCACTAATGGCAGATTTGACGATTTGGCACAAGCAGCTAAAATCCTTAAGGGGAAAAAAGTTCATCCACGCGTTCGTTTTCTGGTTTCAGCGGCTTCCCGCTCTATTTATCACCAGGCCATTACCACAGGCATCATTGAGACATTGTCTGACGCGGGGGCTATGATACTGGCTCCCAGTTGCGGCGCATGTCTTGGGCTGCACAGTGGAATTCTGGCTCGTGGCGAACGGGCAATATCTTCTACCAATCGCAATTTTGTCGGCAGAATGGGACACAAAGAGTCTGATCTCTTCCTCGGTTCACCTGCCTCTGTGGCTGCTACCGCAATCGAAGGAAAAATCGCTGATCCGCGCAAGTATCTGTAGGAGGTGGTTCTAATGCATACACTTCGAGGTAATGTTCTCAAGTATGGTGATAATATTAATACCGATTTAATCTCTCCGCCGCAATACCTGGAAAAATCAATGGAAGTAATTGCCCAACATGCTATGGAAGGAATTGATGAGCAGTTTGCGTCCAAAGTTCAGCCTGGCGACATTTTAGTCGCAGGAGATAACTTTGGTCCTGGATCAAGCCGCGAGACTGCGCCGATTGCTTTGAAAATGGCAGGGGTAGGCGCAATTGTTGCAAAGTTTTTTGCTCGTATTTTCTATCGTAATGCAATAAACATTGGCCTGCCAGTGCTAGAGTGTCCGGATATTGATAAAATCCAGGACGGAGACGCTTTGGAGATTGATCTTGAGTCAGGGATAATAACCAATATCACCAAAGGTGAACAGTACAAGACTGCTCCCTTATCCGAACCAGTCATGGATGTCCTATCCGCAGGCGGATTAATTCCCTTTCTTGAGAAACAGTATGGGACGATAAAGTCGTAAATAAAGCAAAAGGCCATCTAAATTTAGATGGCCTTTTGCTTTATGGTTTACTTAATAATCCCTTTTTCTTTTAGCCAAGTCTTAGCTACCTCTTTGGCGTCTTTTTTCTCCAAATCGACTTTGGCGTTTAAGGCCGCCATTTCCTTATCATCAATTTTTCCTGCCAGCAGTTTTAATGCGTCGGCAATTTCCGGATGTTTTTTCAGAGTATCTTCGCGAACAATCGGGGCTGCAAAATAAGGTGGGAAGAATTGTTTATCATCTTCTAGCACCTTCAGATTGAAAGCTGGAATCCGTCCGTCAGTAGCGAACCCATCAATAAGATCGACTTTCTTGTCGCGTACCGCAGCGTAGGTCAAACCAGGATCCATACCGCTCACCTGTTTGAACTGTATTCCATATTTCTCTTGCAATCCGTTAAGTCCATCTGGCCGTTCTAGAAATTCATGCGTACAGCCGAAGCTTAACTCAGATGCTTTGCCAACAAGATCAGAGACTTTTGATATACCCAGGCTATCAGCGACATCGGTTCTCATGGTAATCGTATAAGTATTGTTGAAACCAAAAGGCTCAAGCCAAATGATTTTCTTTTGCTCTTTATACATTGCTTTTACTTTATCATAGGCTGCTTGCGGGTCGGAAACCAACGGCTGACCCAAGATATTCATTAATCCTGTCCCGGTATACTCTGCATAGATATCTACATCACCCCGGTCTAGAGCTTGAGCAACAATGTTGGTTCCGCCAAGGAATGGCTTAACTTCTGCCGTTAACTCGGTTTTCTCCTCAATCGTGTATTTCATCAAATACACGAGTATGTCTTGCTCGGTAAAGTTTTTCCCGCCAATGACAACCTTGCCGCTATTCTTGTCAGACGAGGAACAGCCTGCAAAGACTAGCGCCATTGTCATAATCAGAATACATACTAGTAGTTTTTTTTTCATACATCGATCTCCAATCTCATCTGTTTAGTCCTTTGGGTTGCACCTTAAATTCAGTTTGTTTTAATACATAATCAAAAGCTATTGCCATTACTGCGGCTGGCAGCGCACCTGCCAGTATCAGTTGTGGGTTGGCCATCGATATCCCCCGGAAGATCAAATCGCCCAGACCTCCAGCGCCAATAAGACCTGCTAGAGTAGCAACTCCAACCAATAAGACGGTGGCTGTGCGAACCCCGGCCATAATAATCGGCAAAGCCATTGGTAGTTCCACCATCAGCAAAACCTGCCTCGAGGTCATTCCCATGCCAATTCCAGCCTCGACAACCGCTGGCGTAACACCAACAATTCCCGTATAGGTATTACGCAGAATCGGCAATAACCCATAAAGCGTTAGCGCAACAATCGCCGGACCTTTACCAATTCCCAGCAAGGGAATCATAAATCCTAATAAGGCCAGACTGGGAATCGTCTGAATGACCGCAGCTACTCCAATCACCGGTTCAGCCCATCGTTTGAATCGAGTCAGGAGAATTCCCAGCGGAATGGCGATTAAATTGGCTATTGCCAGAGAAATCAAAGTAAGTTCAAGGTGTTGCCAGGAGGCTAACAGGATATCTTCCCAGCGATTTTGCATGATCGCCAACAAATCCATGATCATGCGACCACCCCTTTCTGTTCACTCGCCGTCATGGCGTCTTTATTATTTGTGCCATTCGAAAATTGCTCAGCCATAACATCCACTAAACTGGCTCTGGTTAATACACCAAGTAATTTGTGATCTGAATTAACTACAGCCAGATAAGAAACCTGTTCTTGACTGATCATTTGTATCGCGTCTGTCAGCTCGCAGTTGACCGCGATGCAAGGAGCAAATGGGTCTAACACATCTCGCAGCGCTAGATTCTCATCATCGAAACGACTTTGGATATCCCAGACACTAGTCCTCCCCAACAATTTGTTATCAGAGTCCACAATCAGCAAGGTGTCAACCTTTTGCTTGCGCATTTGCATAATGGCTTCTGCCAGCCCTTTATTCGGTCTGGACGTTATCGGACGTACCATAACATCTGAAATAGCTGGCAACGTTGCGTTATTTCTCAAACGACTCTCGCCAATGAAGCCGCGAACAAACTCATTGGCAGGATGACGCAATATTTGCTCTGGTGTATCCAATTGAACAACCTTGCCATTATGCAGTAAACAAATACGATTGCCAATCTTCAGTGCTTCGTCCATATCATGAGTTACAAAGACAATAGTTTTCTTCATAACTTCCTGCAGACGAACCAGTTCTTCCTGCAGTTGTTCACGGCTAATGGGATCTAAAGCGCTAAACGGTTCATCCATCAGAATAATCGGCGGGTCAGCCGCCATGGCGCGAATTACGCCTACACGCTGTTGTTGACCTCCACTCAGTTCAGCCGGATAACGGTTTCCATAAATTTGCGGATCTAGTTTTACCATTTTCAACAGATCATTAACGCGGTCAATATATGCATCTTCATCCCATTTCTTTAGCCGCGGTACAAGCGCTACATTTTCCGCTATGGTCATGTGTGGCAGCAAACCAATACTTTGAATGACATAGCCAATATTACGCCGTAATTCGACTGGATCAAGTTCACTGATGTCTGTGCCATTTATAGTAATTTTTCCTGAGGACGGCTCAATCAAGCGATTAATCATCTTCATCGTTGTAGTCTTGCCGCAGCCGCTCGGTCCAATGAGTACAAAGATTTCACCGGCTTGAACCTGTAGATTGATTTCATTCAAAACCGTGATTTTATCATACCTTTTTGAGACTTGTTCAAATTTAATCATATAACCTCTCCTTCTGCGTCCAACAACTCTATTATATTCTAAAGTTGTTAGTTGCGCAACCTCAAATAAAAATTTCACTCAATAATTCAAGTTGTTAGTAATGATTAATAAAGAAACGCCCTATTCAGGCGTTTCTTTCGGCATCTTCAAATACTTCTCCATTCGCTGCAGAACTTCACTGTCTCCGACCAGTACAATCCGGTCGCCGATTGCCAGTCGGGCCAGCGGTCCAGGCGAAATCATAACTTCAGTACCGCGTCGAATTGCTACTACTGTGGCTCCTGTCCGCTGCCACATTTGCAACTCACTGATGGTTTTGCCCACAACATGCGCCGTTGTTTCGACTTCAATTTCAATTGGATTATACGGAGTCAAATTGCGAAGACGGTCTGAATAGTTAATGATGTCTGTAAGCATCGCCTCAAAGCGAGCATCGAGCTCCTGTTTTTGTTTCAACAAGAGCTCGATCTCCTGGCGCAACGAATATACAGACTCTGAACTCTTATAGTGTTCAATAAATGCATAGGCTTTTTCCACGCTCACTACTGTGATCTCTTTTCCCTGAGAAACTGAAACCACGCCTTCGGTATTGAGCAAACCAATCGCCTTGCGAATCGTCTCTGGCGAGACATTATACTGACTGGCGAGCAACGTTCGGCCTGATAGCTTAGCCCCTTTCGCAAAGTCGCCGTTAATGATACGTTGAGCTATATCAAGTGCAATCGAACGATATAGTGAGCTGCTTTTCAACATCTTCCCCCACTTTGTCTGATTTTCTCTTGCTCAAATTATATAGCCACTTTCGAAAGATAACAAGTCATTTCCCCAAATATGGATTTGCAATGATTAATACGATGGCAATAACTGTGGCGATAATCGGAATTGACTCAATTAACCCAATAGAAATCAACATAGTCGGCAGCAAAGATGACTTTAATTCCGGTTTCTTACCAATAGCGTCAAGAGTTGTATCTGCGACTCTTGTGTCGCCGTTCGTAGCGCTCAGCATTGTGCTGATAAGAATAAAGACAGACGCAATGATCGAACAGACGATTATGGTTACTCTTTCCATAGGTCACTCTCCTTTCCCATATTTTCGATTTGATCGTTATCACAGGCAATACTGATGACCTGCCAAATGATTACTATCCGCAAAGTAATAAATAGCCCAGCTAAGACAGCGATGATATGGATATTCAAACAGTATTCGCCAAATAAAACAAATGCGACCACGACACACACTCGGCTGATTAAGCCGTTGTTTATGTTCATGGCCGCCTGCTGTATACTGGTCCGCAGACCTTTCTGATATTGAAAATTCAATAACATATAGTAACTAATTCCGGTAAGTGTGCCATAGAGAATAGCAAAGACGTGCTGCCCAAAACCAACCAGTGTAACAACTATACTGACAGCAATGCCCGAAGCCATCATGACAATTACGCACTGTCTACCGCTAATGATGCGAAATTCCCCCATCACAAGCACACCTCTTTACACTATGAATAAATTATGACTATATGTCATAATTTAGGGCATGTTAGACAATGCCCACTAAGTGCTTCACTGTACTATATGCAGAATAAGGAAAAAAGTTGCCTATCTAATTATTTTTTTGGTCAAACTACAAGTTGATTATGAATACAAAGTATTTACATGGAAATCACTTGAAATCCATTGTTATTTGACTATAATAAATATATAGACTATTTATAGTTTTACCGTTCAAGGGGAGTAGCCCTTACAGCAAAGTCGTCAGGACGGCGCTAGTCGCCCGGCTTTGTTGGCAACAGAAGTTGCAGGCGAGACCTTGCCGCTATCGGCAAGGTCTCGCTTCTTTTAGGAGAGGAGGTGAAGCGATGATGAAGTATTGTGTCATCATGAATTTCGGCGCCTGCGTAGTAATTAAGGGGGGCTGATAATGAACTGGCCAAAAATCACAGGCTATGTAGGCGTAACTTCCAGCGTTATTTCCATCGTTTCTCAAGTTGCCTCCACTATTGTCCCAGAGCAAGGCTATCATAACCAAATTTATGATATGCTGCGATGGTCCAGTTTTCTCTGGGCTTACGCGATCTTTACGATGGCAGTGTATCTAAGCAAAACTTTAGAAAGACCGATTCATGTAGTATTTGGACTCGCTACAGCGTTGTTGTGTCTTTCACTACGAGCAGAATGGGGATATGGCGTAGGAATCGCGTATTCGTTCTGGGCGTATGCGAAGCTGGATCAGAAACCAGGCAACCTGCCTTTTTGATCCGCGGACATCCTTCGTTGCCCGTTTCCAATGGCGAGGGCCTCCAAAACAGGAATGCCAAATCGCAACTGGTTTTGACGGAAAAAGGAGAGGGAAAAATGAAAGAATGGTATCAATCGTCTGTATCAGACATCGCCGAAAATCTCAAAACACATCCGGAGAATGGATTATCAAGAACAGACGCTATAGAGCGCCTAAAAGCAGGCTACAATGAACTTCCCGAGCAGGAGCATGAGACTCTGTTACAAAAGTTCATCAATCAATTTAAGGATTTTTTGGTACTAATTCTTATTGGCGCGAGTTTGATTTCTGTCGCAATTGGCGAGGTTACAGACTCTATCGTTATCCTGGCAATCGTACTATTAAATGCCTTTCTTGGGGTTTTTCAGGAGTTTAAGGCCGAGAAGGCCTTGGATGCATTGAAAAAGATGGCAGCGCCTCACGCCAAGGTTTTACGTGACGGCGAGATTATGATCATTCCTTCCCGGGAACTGGTCACTGGTGACGTGGTCTTGTTGGAAGCGGGCGACTATATTCCCGCTGATATTCGCATCGTTGAGTCGATGAATCTAAAGGTCGAAGAAGCCTCTTTGACCGGCGAATCAGTACCTGTAGAGAAAACGGCAGAGCTATTGACAGGGCAGGTTCCCTTGGCCGATCGCCACAATATGGGCTTTATGAGTACCATTGTGACATATGGCCGTGGTAAGGGGGTTGTTGTTGAAACAGCTATACGCACCGAGATCGGCAAAATTGCCGGCATGCTCCAATCCTATGAGGAAGAGGCCACCCCTCTCCAGAAAAAATTGGAGAAATTCGGCAAAGGCTTAGGTTTGTTGTGTCTGGCTGTTTGCGCACTCGTATTTGCCCTTGGTATATATGAAGCGTATCTTGATGGAAAACTTGACATGCATGAAGCAACCGAGATGTTAATGACAGCTGTCAGCCTGGCCGTAGCCGCGATTCCCGAAGGATTGCCTGCAGTCGTGACCATTGTACTGGCCTTAGGAATGCAGCGTATGGTTAAGCGGAACGTCATCGCCAAACGGTTGCATGCTGTCGAAACTCTAGGCAGTGTCACAGTTATCTGTTCGGATAAAACCGGCACTCTGACACAAAATCAAATGACGGTAACCAAAGCGTTTGCCTCAGGTAAAATGTTTTCTTTCACCGGTGAGGGCTACGCTCCAGAAGGTGAAGTGCTTTGTAATGGGCAAACGATCAAGCAGGGTTCAGAACAGGGACTGGCTACCTTGCTTACTGGCTCAACACTCTGTAATGATGCGAAAATCAAACAGAATGAAGAAACAAACGCCTGGGGCATCGTCGGCGATCCCACTGAAGCAGCACTACTGGTAGCCGCCGCTAAAGGTGGCTATGGAACCGATACGCTGGGGGATTCATGTCTACGGGTTCAGGAAATTCCCTTTGATTCTGATCGAAAAATGATGACAACCTTCCATAATGAAAATGGCAAAATACGGTGTTACGTAAAAGGCGCGCCAGACATTCTGATTAGCCGCTCCCTAAATCTGTTAACAGAAAGCGGGATAGAGCCGCTTTCCGAAGATCATAGACAGGCGATTAACGCAGCAAACAGCGAAATGGCGTCTCAGGCGCTGCGGGTTCTGGCTGTATCGTACCGTGAATTTGACCAAATGCCTGCTACACTGACTTCTGATGAGATAGAGAAAAACCTGACATTCGTCGGTCTCATGGGTATGATTGATCCGCCTCGCAGTGAAGCCAAAGAAGCAGTAAAGTTATGCAAAGCCGCAGGCATCAGAGCGGTAATGATCACAGGCGACCATCCGGATACCGCATTCGCCATCGCTAAAGATCTCGGCATTGCCCAGCATAAGGATCAAGTCCGTACCGGACAGCAGTTGAATGAATTAACCCCGGACCAAATGCGTCAAACTGTTATGGCGGCCAACGTATTTGCCCGTGTTTCGCCTGAACACAAGGTGGCAATTGTTGAGAATCTAAAAGCTAATGGTCAGATTGCCGCTATGACCGGTGATGGTGTCAATGACGCTCCGGCGTTGAAAAAAGCAGATATCGGCGTCGCCATGGGCATTACCGGTACTGACGTTACCAAGGAAACTGCCGACATGGTCGTAACTGACGATAATTTTGCCAGCATTGTCGCCGCTGTTGAAGAAGGACGGGTAATCTACTCCAATATCCGCAAATTCGTGTATTTTCTATTGTCTTGCAACACGGCGGAAATCTTGGTCGTGTTCTGTGCCATGCTGATCGGGTGGCCTGTTCCCCTGCTTCCTATCCAACTGTTATGGGTTAATCTGGCTACTGACGCCTTCCCAGCGCTGGCTTTAGGCATGGAGAAAAAAGAACCAGATGTGATGGAGGTGCCGCCGCGCAATCCTGAAGAACCGCTCCTCAATCGCACGATGAAAATGTTTATTGGCGTACAAAGCGTAGCTATGACAATTACGGTTTTAGGCGGTTTCTACTATGGGATGCAGTCCTCGGGCGGAGACCTTGCAACTGCCCGGACATTCGCGTTTGTTACCTTGATCGCTAACCAGTTGATCTGTGCATACAGTGCGAGGTCCGAACATTTCTCCGTATTTAAGCTTGGCTTGTTCAGCAATAAATATCTCAACGCCGGAAACGCCCTAGCGTTTGCATTGCTCCTCGCCGCTCTCTACGGACCACTGCACGCATTGTTCCGGACTATTGAGCCTACGATGCAGCATTGGGGCGTACTCGCACTGTTGGCGCCGATCCCCTTCCTAGTTGTTGAATTGACGAAACACTTCTATCATACCAGCACTGCTAGCCCTGTTAACCAGACTTCTAGCACTCAAGCAAGCGAGTATTAAAAAGCTTTCGGAATTAGACTTTAAACTGATTAACGGGCGCCTTTTGGCGCCCGTTAATCAGTTTAAATCTTTTATTTTCTGTTGCTAAACTGACGACGATGATGGCTATACTCAAATTCCATTTCGAAAATCGCTCTGCGGATTTTCTCCCATCTTGCAGCTTCTTCTATTTCTTGTTCAGACTTTTGTCGGATATGACTCCAAAAAAGCTGCAAAATAGCTGCGCCGCGTTTCAGTCCATGATCATACAGTAGTTTTTTAAAGACGGTATTTACAAAAAAGTTCTCCACTAGAATACTGCCCGCATCCTGACTTGGATTGCAGGGATCGGCTGTCTCCAACTGTTCATAGTTTCGATAAATCAAGCGAGTAATCTCGCGTCCCATATCATCAGGCTTATTGGAGCAGAGAATATCTATTGTATCACAGACTCTATTGATCCGATCTTCCATTGGCAAGCTTCGCCACTGTAGAATGTCAATAAAATGTTGTTCTAGTTCAAAATAATAGTGAAGTGGATGATCTAACGAATATTGCTGCGGATACGCCTGGGTAACAAAATTTTCTGAATAGATGTGAACAGGTCTGACCTCAGAGCGAATAATCTCCAGATAAGATTCGCTGACCAACTTGAGCACGGCTGGACAACTGAAGCTCAATGTCAGTTCAATGCCCCGCGCTGTGTTCATCGGATAACGCGGAAACGTTTTGCAGACAACGTCTAAATGCTCATGCCCTGCTTCCTTGTGCAGCCGACAGAGATTATTGGGCTGGAGAAACCAACACTGTCCCTGCGGTTGCTTAGCGATCATCGCGTATTCTCCCAAGCTAGGGCTTTCGATAGCCAGAAAAGCCTCATTAAATTCGTCAACTCGACCAGTCACGCGAAATAGGTCTGCATTTCGCTGGTAGCAAGTCTGATCAACAGTTACCATCCAATTATTTTGGCAGCACGTTCCACACATCTGGCACTGAAATTCCGAGAATAGATTGGCATAGATATATAGCATATAGCCTCTCCGTTAGCCAGCTTTAGATCCGCCAAGATAGGCGGCCATCACCCGGGGATCATTAGCGATATCCTCTGCTTTGCCGTGTAGAATTGTTTTACCAGTTTCCAGCACATATGCGTAATGCGCGATTTTTAACGCTTGCCGGACGTTTTGCTCGACCAGTAGTATGGTAGTGCCCTCCTGGTTGATCTCTTGAATAACCCGGAAAATATCAGCAACAACCAGTGGTGCCAGTCCCATAGACGGCTCATCAAGCAGCAACAGCTTTGGTCTGGCCATTAGCGCGCGGCCGATGGCTAGCATCTGCTGTTGTCCGCCAGAAAGAGTGCCGCCAAGTTGCTGTTGGCGTTCTTCCAAGATAGGAAAGCGCTTAAATACAGACTGAATATCTTGTTGGATTGTGCTATCAGTTCGTTGATGAGCACCCATTTCCAAGTTTTCTAATACTGTCATACGAGTGAGAATACTACGACCTTCGGGAACCAATGAAATGCCCATGCCAACAACCTGGTGGACTGGCACGCCAATCAGGCTCCGCCCCTGGAAAGTTAGCTCACCGAATTGAGGGCGAAGCAAGCCCATGATGGTCTTCATCGCTGTGCTTTTCCCGGCACCGTTTGCCCCAATCAAGGAAACAATAGACCCTTCCGGCACTGATAGACTGAGGTCTTTTAAGGCTCGTATGCTACCATAACCTGCAGCAACTTGCTTGATCTGCAGCATATCATGCATCCTCCTTCCCTAGATAGGCTTCGATCACTGCCGGGTTCTGCTGTATCTCTGCCGGCGATCCTTCGGCAATCTTTCGTCCAAAATTGAGGACCACTAAACGGTCACACACATTCATCATCAAATGCATGTCGTGTTCAATAATTACAACAGATTTTCCAAGTTCTTTTATTTTCGCAATCAGAACTCGAATATCCTCTGTTTCACTCTCATTCATACCTGCCGTCGGTTCATCCAGCAGCACAATGTCTGGCTCAGCAGCTAAAGCCCGGGCAATCTCTAAGCGGCGTTGCTTGCCATAAGGCAACGATCCAGCCAATACACCTGCTGAACTGTCTAAACCAACTAAACGCAGCAGCGTATTCGCCTTATCATGTGTGTGGAGTTCCTCACTGCATTGCTGTTTTGTGCGCCATAATCCCTGCCAGATCCCCGACTTTGTCCGGCAATGCGCTCCTACCATAACGTTTTCCAGTGCGCTTATATGCCCGAATAATCGGATGTTCTGAAACGTGCGGGCGATGCCCAGGCCGGTGATGGAATGCGGCTTCATGCCAACGAGCGATGTTTTTTTGTAGGAGATTGTACCGAGAGTAGGTGAAAAAACGCCGGTAATTAAATTAAACAAGGTGGTTTTACCTGCGCCGTTAGGACCGATGATGCCGAGTATTTGACCAGGATTGACTGAAAAGTTTACATCATTCAAGGCTGCAAGGCCGCCAAAATTCTTACTTACTTGCTTAAGCTCGAGCATCATCGACAGCCTCCTCCCTTGCCACAGCATCTGCTTTTGAGCGTTTTAGCCACTTTTCCCGTATAGACGCGAATAGTTCTTCGCTCAGCAGCCCCTGCGGACGGAATACCATCATCATAACCAAAATAGCCCCATATATCATTTCGCGGAATTCGGCTACAGACCGAAGCAGTTCAGGCAATAGAGTCAAAATCACGGATCCCAGCACTGGACCCCAGACGACATCGCTGCCACCAAGCACAGCAAAAAGGAGAATTTCTACCGCACGATGGTAGGAAAAGTCCTTGGGACCAATATAGAAAGTCACATGAGCTGCCAGACCGCCAGCAATACCAGCGACAAACGCGCCCAGGAAAAATGCCAACAATTTGTATCTGGCTGTATTGACTCCTGATACCTCTGCGGCATGCTCATCACCTTTGATAGCGGCAAAAGCTCGCCCAACGCGGGATGAGTTTAGCCGTATAGCAAAGAATAGTAAAAACGCCAGCAGGGCCGCCAACAGGATAATAACTGTAATACTTCCCAACTGCTGCACAGTCAAACTGCCAAGCCCATCTGCCAACCCACTCTGAGATAGTTTCGCGCTGATCATAGAACCTAATGAAGGAATACCGGAAAGGCCTAAAGCACCATTGGTAATCTTAAGATTAAGAAAGATTACCCGTACCACTTCGCCAAACCCCAAGGTGGCAATAGCAAGGTAAAGCCCTTGCAACCTAGTCGTTGGGATGCCAATCACGCCAGCCGCGAGACAAGCGGCCAAGCCGCCTGTGGGAATAGCAAGATAAACTGGCCAGCCGGCTTTCAGAGTGAGCAATGCTGACGTGTAGGCACCCACACTCATAAATCCGGCATTGCCGAGCGAAAGCTGTCCAGTCGAAAGGGTAAGATAGATACTGATGCCTAGCATGGCATTAATCAGCATAAAGGTTATGATTTGCAAATAATAAGGGTTGAGCAAAGCATCCATCATCCTACCTCCCTTCCTGTGTTTCGCCAAATAATCCCTGCGGACGAACGAACAACAAAACGATGATTAAACCAAATGCCACAGCCTCACGGTATGAGGAAGCGCCATAAGCCACGCTAAAGACTTCTGCCAGCCCTAATATCAGGCCCCCGAACATCGCGCCAGTGATGTTGCCTAAGCCGCCCAGAATCAGTACGGCTAAGCCCTTAAAGCCCATCGGAATCCCCATCGTCGGTTCAACCGCATTGAATGCAAGTCCAATGAGCACTCCTGCCACCGCTCCTAGCCCAGATGCCAGCATAACAGTCATGGTAATCACTTTTTTGGTATCAACGCCCAGTAATCCGGCAGTCTCGATGTTTTCCGCAGTAGCGCGAATCGATTTACCGACTTTTGTTTTCGCCAGCCAAAATCGCAGCGAGGCCATCATACCAAAGGAAACGATTAGGATAATCACCTGAACCATTGAGATTCGGATGAATCCCGTATCGATTAGTGATCCTCCATAAATCGGCGGAAAGGACTGAGCCTGAGGGCCAAATAACTTCAGTGCCAAACTCTCAAGAAAAATAGATACCCCGATTGTGCTGATGAGGGGAGCCATATGCGACACCGCGCGTTTCCGCAAAGGACGCAAGGCAATTCGCTCCAGCAAATACCCCAGACAAGCTCCGGTCATCATTGCCCCCAGCATAGCCGCAAAAATGTTCACTTTGCCTACAGTGACCAGCATCAAGCCGGCAAAGGCCCCGAGCATGAAGATTTCACCATGAGCCATGTTAACAATATTAAGAACACCAAATATTAATGTGTAGCCGATCGCGATTAACGAATAGGCGCTACCGAGTGTAAGGCCATTAACCACTTGCTGCCAGAACATGCTTACCCCCCCCCCCTCGCTTACCATATTGTCTTGTTACTTCAATTCAGTGAACTGACCATCCTTAACCACCAGTACAGTGGCGTCCATTGCCGGGTTGCGTTTAGCGTCAAACGCGAAATTACCGGTTACACCGTGGAAATCTTTAATCGTGGCCAGATTTTCTTTCAGTTTTTTCCGGTCATTGGTTGTTCCGGCTTTTTCAAGAGCTAAAGCTATGATGTGCATAGCATCATAGGACTGGGCTGCGAATTGATCCGGTTCTTTATTATATTTAGCTTTATATGCTGCAATAAACTGTTTTACCTTGGGGTCATCCTTGCCAGGAAACCATGGGCTGGCGACAATAGAACCATCCGCAGCTTTGCCGGCAGATTTAATCAGTTGCGGCGAATTAAAGCCATTATTACCGACGAAAGGAACGGCGATGCCAATCTCACGCGCTTTTTTCAAAATCAGCGCCGCTTCTTGGTATAAGCCTGCAACCATGACCGCATCAGGCTTCAGTGAAGCGATCTTGGTCAGTTGAGCAGAATAGTCGGTGTCTTTATCAGCAAACGTTTCTATTGTGAGTATTTCCATCCCGTTTGCTTTGACCGATTGTTCAAACGTCTTGAACCCGGATACTGCAAAGTCATTGTTATTCGAGTACATGATCGCAACTTTTTTCAAACCGAACTTTTCTTTGGCTTTCTTCACCGCATGGGGAATAGCCAGTGATTCAGGTAGCGAATTACGGAAAATCGTGTCACCGATTTCGGTAATCCCTTCCGCCGTTATGGAAGTGCCCATGATAGGAACGCCGGCTTGGGCGGTAATCGGTCCCACGGCAAACATTTCGCCGCTCAGCGTCGGCCCGATAATGCCAACAACATTATCTTTGTGAATCAATTTGTTGACCGCATTGATTGCTTCATTTTTTTCGCCTTTAGAATCTTCAAAGATCAACTCGATTTTCACTTTGCCAGCTGCATTAATCTCATCTCTTGCCAGCTCGATTCCCTGTCGGATTGCTTCCCCATAGGCAGCGCCGCCTCCAGTGAGATAGGAAACTACACCAATTTTTGCTTGGCTTCCTGTTGGCGATGATCCAGGCGCGGCTTTTGGACTGCCGCCGCACCCCGCAACAGCGAACATTGTCAGTAGCGTGAAGATTGCCCAACCTCTATACATTTTTTTCATATTCGATTTCATAGTTATCCACCTTTCGTTTTGTAATAATGGCTGATTTAACCTTAAAGCTAGCGCCGGCTGATCCATGCGCGAATCATCACCTCCTTAAAAATAACATCGCCCCTATCAGCGCATAATTGCGCTGATAGGGGCGACGATCGCGGTACCACCCTACGTTGTACTCAAATTCATCCGGCTATGCCAGATTACCGCATAACGGACGGTGCCGCTTTTGCCTACTTTCACGTTAACGCGAACATCAACAAAAGAGTTTCTGGGTGAGTTCAGCAACAATCACGCTCCGGCTCGCACCACCCGCCGGCTCTCTGTAGCGCTTCGCTTGCTACTTTAGTCCCAGTCATTACTGATTTCAGTATTACTCTGTATTTTGTATTTTTTACAATTATCCCAGTCCCTTCAGCTTTTGTCAATAGGCAAAGTGTAAAGTTGCTTAAGTTATTGTCTCCCCGGCTATGAATTTGTAAATCCAGCTACCTATCTATAGCAACAAATATGCAAATAACAGCCCATTAGCCAATTTGACCAACAATTTCAAAGATTTTCGATAAAATTTTGAAAAAAGCCTTTACTATTTGCTTAAACAAGTGTATATTAGTAATTGCCCGTATGTCGGTAAACTAGTCATCTGTCCTTCTCATACTCGAAGGGACCTTGATGAGTGAATTCCAAGACTATTAGGGTAATCGATGATTTCTGAGGAGGACTCAAACATGTCTCAAGACAAAAACCTATCCTGCCGTGATTGTGGCGCTGAATTCGTATTCACTGCTGCAGAACAAGACTTCTACGCGGAAAAAGGCTTCACCAACGAACCAGGTCGTTGCCCGGATTGCCGTCGCGCCCGTAAACAAGCCAACAATGGTGGCGGTTTCGGTGGCGGTCGTCAACAACGCGAAATGCATGAAGCTACTTGTGCAGCTTGTGGCGTACAAACTCAAGTACCGTTCCGTCCGAGCGGTGACCGCCCTGTATACTGCAGCGATTGCTTCCGTCAAAACAGCGGTAGCCGTCGTTACTAATTAGCTGATTAAGCCCTCTGTCATTTGACAGAGGGCTTTTTTATTTGTCAAATGAAGTTTTTCAAATAATACCCATTAAACCTCTCAAACGAAGAAGATCGCCGCGCTTCGCTCGCGATGACGCCATCTTACTATGCGTGTCATCGCGAGCGAAGCGCGGCGATCTTCCCAAGGATTATTCTACGTCGAAAATTTTGCCGGGGTTTAGGATAAGATTCGGATCAAGCGCGTTTTTAATGGCGCGCATCATATTGAGTTCACCAACAGGAGTAAATTCTTGCATCAGTTGTTTGCGTTTGTAGCCAATGCCGTGCTCACCTGACAACTTGCCGCCTATCCGGTAGACCGCAGCGTACAGTTCAGTCTGCATCGCTTCGATCTTTTGATCCCATTCGTCATCAGGCATATTTCCTTTAAGAATATTCAAATGAACATTACCATCACCAGCATGACTAGCTGTACGAGTTACCAACTGGTACTTTTCGCTAAGTACGGCGATTTCTCGCATAAGTTGCGGAATTTGATCAACCGGAACGACTATGTCTTCTTTACCCATCACCAAGCTCTCATGACGAACTGCCTCGGCAAATGCCTTACGCGCCCGCCATATTTTCTGCGGATCAGCAACAAGAACGCTGAGCGCCCCATTTTCCGTGCAAAGCTCATCAAGCAGAACACTTTTATCATCAAGCATATCCTCTGTATCTGCTTCAACCTGGAGAATAATATAGTGTCCATTCTCACTGTGCGGCAGCTTTTCATTTAAGAAGTGCTCCACACTTTTAATGGTCACATTATCCATAAACTCAACACAGGTTGGCGTCACACCTGCTTTAATTACTTTTGACACAATACCAACAGCAGAATCGATATCCGGGAAGATTGCCAACAGATCGACAACATGCTGCGGCAGCGGCATCAGCTTAAGAGTAATACGGGTAATGACGCCCAGAGTTCCTTCTGAGCCGATCAGGAGCTGCTCCAGACTATAACCGGTCGTATTTTTCGCTAGCCGTCCACCGAGCTCTACGATGTCGCCGGTCGGAGTCACAACTTGCATGCCATATACTTGATGTCGCGTTGTTCCATACTTGACCGCTTTATTGCCGCCTGCATTTGTTGCCACGTTGCCGCCAATGAAGCAACTATCGCCGCTACAGGGGTCTCCGGCGTAAAATAATTCGTGCGTTTTAGCGGCTTTCTGCACATCATCAGTCCGAACGCCAGGCTCAACAATCATGTATAAACACTCATCATTAATTTCAAGAACACGGTTCATCCGTTCAAGGCTCAATACGATGCCGCCGTCGATCGGCACAGCGCCGCAGGCAAGGCCAGTACCCGCTCCCCTCGGCACTATCGGGATCAGTTCACGGTTAGCCAATTTCAATATCTCTGCCACTTGTTCGGCCGCGTCAGGCAGTACAACTACCTCCGGCATATGGTGATAACGGCTGTCTGTTACTTCGTCATGCGCATATGGCTCCATTTTTTCAGCATCTGTGAATACATACCTATCGCCGACAATTAGCTTAAGTTGATCAAGAATAGTTTGTGTAACTGAATTATATTGCTTCATTTTTAGCCTCCAACACTAATTTATTTAACTAAGCCGAGCCAATTCCAATATGTCAATACTACTATGCTCATGAAAACAGCCGCGAAAATACTCATCACTGCGCCAGTTTTCATCAGTTCATTGGCAGTGATATGTCCGGTGCCCATGGCAACAGCATTCGGCATATTGCTAACCGGCAATAGATATTGATGTTGCATATTCATACCTAAGATTAAAGCGAAAACCATTGGATCAGCGTTGATTGCGACTGCGTGGGCAATAATAATCGGGGTAAGCGCAGTCGTCTTCGGACCACCGCCGGTAAAAAAGATTTGTAAAGCAGTAGCGATCCAGATCAGAAGAATCATCTGCATCGAATGCGACATGGCAGCAATAGGACCAAGCATTGTTCCCGCAATCCATTTAGCAGCCCCGGAACTCACCAGTGCGGCGCCCATGGACAGACCTGCTCCATAGAGAATAAATACATTCCAGGGAACTTTCGTTGAAGCTTCCTTCCAGTTCATGATACCTTGAGCAGGCCACAGCAGAAGAATAATGGAGAGCATTCCGACAATGACGACATTAATCTTATGTATGGCATCTGTCGCCCACAACAGTAGTGTCAGAAGAAACACGATCATCGTATAAATCTCATGACGGCTTAGGTTACCCAGCGCAGCCAGTTCCCGCTGGATGTAGGACTGACCTTCACCCAAATTTTTGATTTCTGGCGGCCACATTAGGCGCAGTAAATAGACAGATATAAACGCCATAATAAACGCAGGCGGTCCGCCGATCCGGAACCATTCCGACCAGGAAATCGTTTTCTTAGTGGCAGCTTCAATGAGACCAGCCGTTATCGGATTGCCCACATGAGCGGTTAGCACGCCGATACTCATCATCGTTCCACTCATCGCAACAATAAAGATAAGGGCTTTTACGATATTGGACTGTCCTTGCTTCGCATCAAATGCTTGACCGATACCAAGAATAATTGGCAACATTAACAGGGTTCGCGCCGTAATGGAAGGAACCAGGAAGCTGAGTACAGCCATTACTCCAGCAACCGCCCAGTACACTTTGTTAGCCGATCCACCAGCTAAGTTGACAAGCACTAGTGCAATTCGCTTGGATAGTCCGGATTTCTCCATGCAACCGGCCATGATAAAGCCGATGACAATCAGCCATAGTGAGGTGTTCGCATAGCCGCTGAAAGCGCCGGCCACCGTGGTTGCATTTAGCGCCGCCAAGAGGAACACAATCAGCAATCCACTGAGCGCATCATCGATCGCTTGAGTCACCCAAACGACGATGGCGAATACCGCCACTGCCAAAGACGCCTTTCCCGCTGCTTTTAGACCGGCAACTTCAGGAGTCAGCCAATTAATGGCTGCGAGACAAGCAAATGCCGCGATAACTTGGAGCCACTTCTTTGGTGTCATAGTTTACCCCCCTCTTTTTTCGCCGATCCTTTTAAGTTCGGCTTTTAATTTCATTATGACACACATTAATTAAAAGTTCACGGGCATTTTTTGGAAATAAATGTGAATAAAATCACAAGGGTACTCATTCAAAATGAGATCTTTCTTAGAATTTCATGCACGTTCGGAGGAGTTTGCACCAAGAATTGCGAACATACTATAGAAGCAGGAGCCCAAAAAGGAGATCCCATGAAAGCCACACATCTATACTTCAACTCATTCATCGGCAGCCAAAAGCCGGAAAACATCACTAATCAGGATACCGCTTGCCCCTTCTGTGACCGGAACACACTTGTTGACATTCTTGATCAAGATGGTGACATTATCCTCTTGAAGAACAAGTACCCTGTTCTTGAAGATGCCGTGCAGACAGTGCTAATTGAGACAGCAAACTGCGGCTCAGAATTATCGCTTTACCCGAAACAGCATTTGTATCGTGTTATTCGTTTTGGCATCCAGCATTGGCTTGCGATGGAAAAAGACCCCGCTTTTGCCTCTGTAATTTTTTATAAAAATCATGGTCCTTATTCTGGCGGAACAATCCGGCATCCTCACATGCAAATTGTCGGATTGCGTAAAATTGATTATCGGAAAAATATCAAGCCAGAGTATTTCGTCGGTGAGCTTATCGATGAAAAGCGCGGTGTCACTTTGAATCTCTCAACCTTACCGCGAATTGGCTTTTTTGAGTTTAATATTGTCGGCAAAACCCTCGATCAGTTAGAGCAGACCGCAGACTACATTCAGACAATCGCGCATTACATCCTCAACCACTTTCACCGACGCTGCAAAAGTTATAATCTGTTTTTTTATCGCGTCAACGATAGTGTAGCAATCAAATTAACTCCGCGTTTTGTCACTTCTCCCCTGTTCATCGGCTATGCTATTCCTCAGTTACCTAACCGATTGCTTGATGTGGTTACTGAAGTGCGTTCAATATATTTTTAGCTTCAGTGGAAGCCTTCATTATAGTTGTTGTAAAATTTCTAATAATTCACTGAATTTTCCTCTTGTAAAGTCAATAGAAGTATGCTATTATTTAATCAAGCACAATCCTACTTACTCAGGTTTTCGCGGGCATCGACTCATCGGAAGGTTTTTCGATTGGTTAGCTTCCCTTCAACCTGGAACTTTGGGTAGTGTGTTTTTTTTCCCCCAGTTGGTCCCAATATCCCGAGTTAGTCAAGTCAAAAGTTAATTAGTAACCTATTCCTGAACCCCAGAAAGATCATGTGTATCCCTTCTGAATAACTCCATAGCAAAGGCTGGTTTCGATTCCACTTTGATCAGTAACTTTATCGGTACTACGGAAAACGAAAACCTCGAGAAGTAGGATGGGTGCTTATAATAAGAGAGAAGGCTGGGCCTTCTCTCTTTGTCTTCAATGCTGTCGTTATACTTTTGAATTTTCCAGGAGGCGAAAGATATGCAGCGCGCCGGTATGATCTTTTGGTTAGGATTATTAGGAACAGCCATAGCAATGGGACTGTTGTATTTTTGGTTTGCTACAATCCCGGCCAATCCCAGGCCTGATTTGCTTACATATTTCAGTCTGCAGCAAGTAGAAGATGGGCGCACTTACAGCCGGCCTCTGCGAATTGCCTTTATTATAAGCTTTACGATACAATGCGGCTACTTGACCTGGCTGATATCTAGCGGGCGCGGTCTAGCGATATCGCAAATGATTGTTAAAGCTGTTTCCGGAAGAGCATTGATCAGTTCCTTGTTATTATTTATAGTACTCTGGCTTTCTCTGCAGGTTCTCAGTTTGCCGTTTACATTTTTCAGCAGTTTCATCTGGCAGCAGCAATGGGGATTCTCTACTGAAACCGCTGGTTCATGGTTTATCGATTATCTAAAAAGCGCTGGACTCGAGCTACTGTTGGCCGGTGTGGGGGCAACACTGCTTATCCAGGCGATGCACCGTCTACCCAAATTCTGGTGGTTAGCGGCAGCGGCGTTTATTTCTATTTGGATCGTAGCCTCGTCCTATTTATGGCCGGTTGTCGTGTCCCCTCTGTTCAACCGATTTACTCCAGCCAGCGATCCGGCAGTGACCTCAATGGTAAAGCGACTGGCAGACAAAGCCGGCCTGCCAGTCAATGAAGTTTTAATCATGGATGCCAGTCGCAGAACGACACGGGCCAACGCCTACTTCGCTGGTGTTGGCGAAACGAGACAAGTTGTGCTTTACGACAATTTATTGGCTAAATATCCAGCTGATGAAGTGGAATCTGTCGTCGCCCATGAATTGGCGCACTGGCGGCAAGGCCATATTACTAAAGGCATGCTGTGGGGTATGATCGGAAATCTCATCGCATGGGGAATACTGTTTCTCGTTTTACGGGCTTCTTTGCCGAGTTCAGCAAGCCCCCCGCCTCATGTCTGGCTGTTCATCTTGTTATTTTTCTATCTGGGATCTTTCGTTACACTGCCGGTTCAAAATCTGATTTCCCGGCAAATGGAACGGGAAGCGGATGCGGTTGCCGTCATGCTAACCGGCAATCAAGAGGCGGCAATACGACTGCAGGTTAGTCTGGCGGTTAAAAATCACTCTGACGTCGATCCCGCTCCTTACCTCCGTTTGTTCAGCACCCATCCGTCAGCAATCGAACGCATCACAGCCATTACGAGTTCTCCAAATTAGCGTCCTGATCGCCGTTCTGCACGATACTCACGCCAGTGCAACCAAGATGTACAAAACCCCAGCCAAGTCCCGCCTGCGACGTAGCCAGCCAGTACATCTGTCGGATAATGAACACCGAGATAGATGCGGCTGATCCCAATAAGAGCCACCACGATTCCCGCAGCCAAAAAGACAAGTCCACGTTGGCGAAAAGAGGAAAAATTCCGGCTAAAGGTATATGCCAAAAAGCCATATACGCAGAATGATACCATGGAGTGGCCACTGGGAAAGCTATATCCGGCTTCTTCGACTAAACCGAACAGGTCAGGGCGAGAGCGCGCAAACAAAACTTTTAACACTTGATTAAGGACACCGGCTCCTGCCAGACAGATAAGCAGCGCAATTGCTTCGCGCCGCCAGCCGCGCAACATAAAGACCGCCAGCATGATAATTGTCACGGTCAGCATGACTATACCCGATCCCAACTCGGTAACGGAAAGCATGAACAAGTCGAGAGCTTGTCCGGCTGGATAGCGAATGAATGATGTTACCGCCGAGTCGAAGCCATGCATCTCATTTTCATATAGCGTTTCTGATGCAATTTTACTGAATAATGCCAAAAACAGTGCACTGACTGCCAAGCCGATTATAACGGTCAAATAGGGCCTTTGCCGAACATCATCAATATAGTCAAGTAATCTTTTCATAGTTCCCCCCCGTCCACTAGTATAACATACCAAAAACCCCTCTGCTTCATACAGAAGGGTTTTTGCTTTTTCAGCGACCTGATTTTGCTTCAATCAAGGCAGCCTCTTCAGCAGGAATTCGAATCGCAAACAGCAACAGTGCATTAATGATGCTGATAGTCACTGCAGTGATCCATGCGTTGAAAAACAGTGGAACGCTAGCTAGTTCAATCGCTACAGCAAGATAGTTTGGATGGCGAAGATAGCGGTATGGTCCTTGGCAAATAGGCTGCTTTCCGGGAATGACGAGAATTCGAGTGTTCCAAAACAGCCCCAAGCTGTTGATACACCAGTAGCGCAGACCTTGCGCCAGGGTAAACATTGTCAGCCAAATCGGCCAAAGATAACTCCACTCTTGTCGCCAGTATCCTTCACATACCCAACCAACCAACCAGATACCATGTAAGATGAAGAAGCACGGGTAGTGCCCTTTTCCGTATTCGCGGCCACCTGCTGCCAGAATCCATTCGCGATTAGCAGCAGCGATGCGCAATTCAGCCAAACGTTGTAGTGCAATACAGACGGCTAGGCCTGCCAAGCTCGCTATTACCATCGGAATAATACCTGTTCAGAACTAAACCCCGGGCCAAGGGCTAGCATAACGCCATAGTCGCCGCTTGGCGGGACGTCATGAAGGAATTCGTTCAGAACGAACAAAACCGAACAACTCGACATATTTCCATTAGCGGATAAAACTTCATAGCCTTGTTGCAAACAGTGATCCGGAATACCCAGACTGTCCGCATAGGCTGCTAGTACTTTAGCGCCGCCTGGATGGACGACATAATGAACAATCTCGTTAGGGTCCACTCCCCAGTGTTGACAGGCCTGTTTCAATAAATCTGGTAAGTTATTACGAATGATGCTGGGAATATCACCGGAAAAGCGTACTTTAAACCCACTGTCTATTAGATCCCACCCCATCATATCCTCTGTATCAGGGAACAGCATGCTACATGATCCGATGATTTCCGGTCCTTCACCATCAGATGACAACACCACTGCGGCTGCACCATCCGCAAAAATGCTGGTTCCGACCAAGTTTGACTTCGAGAAATCATCACGCTGAAAGGTCAAACTGCACAATTCAACAGAGATCATAAGAACAGCCTCATAGTTCCCACCACCATATAGTTCGGCAGCCCGCGCCAAACCGGATACGCCACCAGCGCAGCCTAGGCCCCAGATCGGTACCCTGCTGGTATAGGGAGATAGCCCTAAGTCTTGAATCAATCGAGCATCAAGAGTAGGAGTCGCTATTCCAGTTGAAGACACAAACACGACCATGCCGATTTTCTCAGGCGAAATACCTGCCCATTCGATTGCCTCTTGGGCAGCTGCTTTTGCTAACTTAAGCGCTTCTGCTACATATTGTTCATTGGCTTGGGTGAAGCTGTGTTTTTCGCCATACCAGGCCAGCGGCTTAGCAATATGGCGTTTTTTAATACAGCCGTTATCAAAGACTGGCAATAGGCGGTCAATTTGCATAAGTTGCGAACGAAATAGAGATGCCGCAAACTCTTTAATTTCTGCCTGAGATAGGGAATGACCGGGCACGGCAGTACCAATCGCCAAGACTTTAGGATTCCTCATCTTTTCACCTCGCCTATCATGAAAGTATATCGGCAAGTACATTGTCAAGCTGTATAACCTTATGATCCTAGCTGCTAAAACATACCTATATACCCTTTTAAAACAGTGCAGGCGCCCTCTTTCCGGGCGCCTGCACTGTTTGGTTGCCGGGGTCTGATGACTGGTTATTTTTACGGATTATCCTTTTTTCTCTTGCTGTCAGCCTGGGCCGCGGGAACCAGCGAGTCGGCCACCTTTTCAAGTTCTGCCTGAGTTTGTTTTCCTTCGACCACAACTTCCATACCGTCAACATTTCGTGTAGCCTTATTTAACGATGCTGCAGTTGTTCTAGTCTGGTTAGCTACTGACGGGGCTGCAGGCAGATCAGGCGCCACTGCGGTTTTATCAGTAGCCCTATTTTTGGAGCGCTGGGTTACGATAATCTCTTTTTCTGTGTTCTTTCCATACACCTGACGCACTGTCCCGCTAGCCTCCGTCGAGACAGAATCAGCAGAACGGTCAGGTAGAATCATCAGTACTGTGTTGCCGGATTTCGGCGCTTCGGCAACGACCTGCGGTTGTTCCTTCACTTCCAGATCCTTTTTGACCTCTGGTGTTGACGATGCTTTGGCACGGTGCGGCAATTCGTCCGGTTTCACACTTCGTGCTATATTGGGAGTTGACTGACTTGAGTTAGCAGGCAACGACTCAATAATTTTATTGTTATCACGCGTTACAGTCGCATTCGGATTCTCCGTCACAGCCACTTGCGGGCTTTGCATGTTCTCTTTGCTTTGCTCTTGAGCAATCTCTGTCGGCATTTGGAACGAAACGCCTGCGAACAAGAGTGCTGCAGCAGCTACTCCAGCAACTGCTGACAGTAGGCGTTTGCGGCGACGACGTGCGGTAATATCAGAACTGATTTGCTTTGCTAATTGGCTGACAATCGCCGTCTCTTCAGCAGTACAGCCATATTGCTTGATAAACATCGCCGTATTCATTAATTGCTTAACTTCATCATCGGTTGGATGAAATGGTTTCTTACTATTCATCGCATCAATAGCCTTTGAGATTTCCTCGATTTGAAATTGTTCTTTCATCATGTGCGTCACCTCCTAACATTGTCGGTTTATTATCTTGAAACATTTTTCGCAAATTAGCCAGAGCCCGTTGTTGCAGCATCTTGACGGCAGCTTCGGTCTTATTCATCTTTTGCGCTGTTTCCTGCACAGATAGTCCTGCTATCAAACGCATCTCTACAGCCCGCCTTTGATCCTCTGGAAGTTGAGCCAAGGCTGCCGCAACTTCACGTTGCCGTTCGCTTTTTATCATCTGATCTTCTGGTTTATCGGCTGTATCTTCAAGTAGTCCCCGATAATCCGCAACGTCAACGATCTGTGGCGCGCGTCCCAACCGCCGCCAGTGGTCGGCGATTAAATTCAACGCAATCCTCCCCAAATAGGTGCGGAAGGTTGCGTTTCGTTCCTGATAGCGCGGCAATGCCCGAAAAGCTCGGATAAAAGTTTCTTGGGCAATATCCTGCGCGTCATACTGATTGCCAACTTTATAAAAAACAAATTGATAAATCGGCTGCCAATGAAAGCTGAGCAATTCATTTAATGCAGCCCGGTCTCCCGCTTGAGCCGCACTTATCAACTGTCTATCGGTCTGTTTTGACATCATGAGTATCTCATCATCCTTCATTGTTTATAAACGTAGCGACCTAAGAAAAAGTAACGAGAAGAATGATAGAATCAACAAACTTTTTACCCTATTTTCAATTTGCCCATTCGTAGCAGATGCCATACCAAATGAAACGCCGTCAGACCGTTGATAAACGCCCATCTGTTGTTAGGCCCGCCGCCCCATTGCTAGCGTACCCTTTAGTACGCGTCACTGCTGGGGCGGCGGGCCTAACATTTCTGAACAGTCTGAGAATAGGGTTTCTCGATAAACTTACGGCGTCAGAGCAAGCTCTAACGCCGTAAGTTTATCATATTGTTGCTAAAATCAGAGGCTTACTGCCGCCACATTCAAGTATGTCACTTCACGCGAATGCGCGGCACGGTTAAACTGCCCTGCGGCATAAGCACAATACGCGGTTTCGGTCCAAGCTTAGCAAACGCCATTGCAAGCGCCTCTTCCATATCTTTTGCTGGCGTAAACAATAGCATCTTTGCAAACTCAGGCTCCATGGCAGATACCAGAATAAACTCCGCTTTTTTCATCAACCGAGTAACCGCATATGCTTTATGAGCCCCAATTTGAAAATTGGCTTTGACCATCTCCGCAATGCGGTCAGGAGTCTGATATTCGCGCATCCAATCTTCGTAGGTTGCAGAGCCAGTACCTTCAATACACTCACCTAAGAGGATCACAACCCCACCGTCGCGAACCGCAACCCAGGCATTATCCATTGTCTTTTGCATCTGATAAACATTGATATCCTTAGGAAAGCCGCCGCACGTCGCAATGACCAAGTCAGCAGGTTCCTCAAGTTCAGCACCGTACACTTCATCAACTAGCTTGCAGCCTTCAAGGTGCGCCTGAATATAATCGCCAGCAAACACAGCCAGGAATTCTTTTTTCTCGTTGAGAACTACGTTCAGCAGGAAGGAGGGGCGATGCATCTCCACGCCTTCAACTTGATCATGGTAAATCGGATTACCTTCAAGCTTACCGATAAGTGCATTAGGATCAAAAATCATGCTGTGATTTTTGCGAATTGTTTCATATGCTGACACCCCAGGGAGCATTGCCTTGCGGCCACCGCCGAAGCCAGCAAAGAAATGGTGAACAATGCTGCCGGTACAAATAATATGATCAGCCTGCACAACAAGGTTATTGAACCAGACAGGCGTGCCGCGAGACGTCTCGCCAAAGTATGTAAATTGACTGGAGTCTTTTGCATCACTATTGTGCATCTTCACGCGTTTTGCGACCGCTTCGCCAACCTCTTGCACCATCTCTTCGTCAGTCATCAGTCGATGTGTTCCCAACGCAAAGATAATCGCCATATCTTTGTCAGGGATACCAGCCGCATTCATTTCGTCAAGCAGAATGGGCATAAAAACATGACTATTGGCCACCCGGGTCGGGTCGTTGACAATGAAGACTACGGTTTCACCTGGCTTGACAATCTCTCGCAAAGGCTTAGAGCCGATAGGGTGAGCAAGGGCTTGACGGATTGCCGCTTCAGGGTCTGATAACACGGGACAGTCTTTAATTTTGAGTTCACCAGCCACCAGGGAAGGATCAAGCGAAAACTTAAGCTTTTCTTTGCCGTACTTAAATACATAGTCTTGCATAAATAGCCACATCCTTTCTTTACCGTCAGTCGTGCTGCACCTCACCTATATGGTATAGTAAACCTAGCTGTATTTCAATCAAGAATTTTCCAAATTTCATTCTCTTTGCCTACTCTGTCTCTTTATTACCACCAAACCTTCCCCGAGAATTCTGTTGGAAAAAGAAATTCTTGCCAGTATTCGTCGCTTACGTTACTCTTATCTTAATATTGCAAAAAACGCTCTGATGGAGGACGTATTGTGTTCATTCAACGCATTCTGTTGCTTTTCGTCTTATTTGTGCTGATATCCCAGCCAACTTCTCACGCTACTGTTCATATTATTAACGGAAAAATTCAGGCCGCAGACGGCACGCCAACTAGCGCAGACTTAAAAACCCTGGAGACCACAGGCTCGAAAACAACGTATTCTGACTTTCCCCATGGCTACAGCATTTCTTTTCCTCAGCATATGATTGTCGATGTATCTCTTTCTGCCGTTCGCACAGTATTCGCTGATGATAAGACACAGATTGAAGTCTATTACGACAATCTTGCCCATTCAGATGCGTCTGCTAATGATTATATCCATTACGGGCGGCAATTTCTCAATAATACACGGGATCACCATATCCTACTTGAAAAGACATTTTTACGAAATGGCTTAGAGGTGCATTTACTCAAATGGAGCCGCCGGCCATTATCGAGTCTGGCCATTGATAGACGCTATTATGCGACTGCAGAAATCGTAAAAAACAATCGCGAAGTTTATACGATTTTTATCAAATCCACTGAACCGATCAGCAACGAGATGGAACTTATCGATAGCTTCCGTATTATCAAGCAAACCGGCACTGCTGGTATTTATCTACCATCCAAGCAGGCCAAAACATCCTTCAACCCGGAAACAGTAAAATTCTTTGCTACATATTTCGCCGAATCCAGTCCGCTTCGCTGGGGTATTTTCCATCCTAATGCGCCTGATGCGCTGCACCACTTAGAAGCCATCGAGCAAAAGCTTGATTACCAGTTTCCTTTCGTAGTCCGGTATCAGCCGCTAGGCGACGAAGTACCGTTCGTAGCGCTGAGCAGAGCCTATCTTGATCGCAGATATGTAGAATTAACACTGCAGACGTATTACTATGATAAAGATAACGCCAGCGTGATGTATGACATTTTGGATGGGAAATACGACGATTACTTCAGACAATATGCTAAAGATCTTCGAGCCTTCTCTCACCCCGTACTGTTCCGTTTAAACAACGAAATGAATGGTGACTGGTGTTGGTATTCATCCTTTCACACTGCCAAGGATACTGAAATCTATAAAGCAGTCTGGCGCTATATTCATCTCCTGTTCGAGCAAGAAGGAGTCGATAACGTCTTATGGGTTTGGAATCCGCATGATCGCTCATTCCCCAATTTTTCTTGGAATCATTATCTGGTTTATTATCCTGGCGATGACGTGGTTGATATTGTTGGCATGACAGGCTATAATACGGGCAACTACTTTTCTGGAGAAACCTGGCGTGAATTTCAAGAAATTTATGCCCCACTTTACCTAGAATACACTAACATTTTCAACAAGCCTTTAATGATTACCGAATTTGGTGCTAACTCATTTGGCGGTGATAAAACTGCCTGGCTGAAGCAAATGTTTCAAGAGATAAAGAAATTTGAACGAATTAAAGTAGCTATCTGGTGGAGCGGCATCGACAGAGATAGCGAAGGCAGAGCTGCCCGGATTTATCGCTTGGATGAGAACGATAGCGTGATCGGCGCTTTTCGCGAAGGATTAAAAAACTACCGGGAGAAATAAGAATAACGGCTGCAGTCCTTGGGAATTGGACTACTTTACCACAGAGTACACAGAGTAACACAGAGGGTACCCACAGAGTGGTTACGCTTGCCCTATAAGATAATGATAAATAGGGCATAGAGAATGTTATGTAATGGGTAGATCTTTGTGAGCCACTGCAAAACATAGTTATTCTCCTCCTCTGTGTCCTCTGTGTGGCCTCCGTTTCCTCTGGGGAAAACGTTCTCTAGTTCACGAGCACTATACTTTCTAGTCGTTTAAGAAAGACCGTCGTTACATATGAGACTTAGTGGCGTGGTAGTGCGAAAAATCATTAGCGTCGGGCGCTACAATCTCCTTTGGCAGTGGAAAATATTCTCTTGACATTTGTCGAAATTCATTGTTATACTTTGTGCATAGCCCAATTGTTAAAATTTTCACAATGTGTTTTATTCTTTTCTCGCTTGCCCTATGGGCACTTTATTTTACCCGGTATTGTGATTTTTTTCACATACTGTGTTTTACAAAACAAGGAGGCACAATTATGACAGACAAACAAGCGGTGAATATCCTGATAACCAATGCCCAACAAGCACTCAGCGGCATGATGTGCTTAACCCAGGAGCAAGTTGACCGGATTATCAAAGAAATGGCGCTAGCCGGCATTCATGATCATATGCGGCTAGCTAAACTAGCAATTGAAGAAACCAAACGCGGCGTGTACGAAGACAAATGCATAAAGAACATTTTTGCCACTGAATATGTGTATCACAGTGTCAAAAACCAAAAAACTGTCGGCGTCGTCTACGAAAATGATGAAGAAGATTATGCCGAAATCATTGAGCCGGTCGGAATCATCGCTGGCATTACTCCTGTAACTAACCCCACCTCCACTACGATGTTCAAAAGCATTATCTCTATGAAAACCCGTAATCCGATTATCTTCTCCTTTCATCCCAGCGCTCAAGGCTGCAGCGCTGAAGCAGCCAAGGTGATGCGCGACGCCGCAATTGCCGTCGGCGCGCCGGAGCATTGCATCCAATGGGTAGAGGAACCCTCAATCGAGGCAACGCAAGCACTGATGAACCATGAGGCGATCTCACTCATCCTTGCCACTGGCGGTGCAGGAATGGTAAAATCCGCCTATAGCGCAGGCAAGGCGGCGCTCGGCGTCGGCCCAGGAAACGTCCCCTGCTATATCGAAAAAACCGCCAATATTAAACGAGCAGTAACTGACCTGATTTTATCAAAGACATTTGACAATGGTATGATCTGCGCTTCGGAACAAGCAGTGATTATTGATGCCGCTATCTATGATGAAGTAACTGACTACATGAAGGTCAACGGCTGTTACTTTGTCAATCCGGAAGAGCGAGGCAAACTCGAATCCACAATCATCGACTTGGCCAAGGGAACGGTAAATCCCAATATTGTCGGACAATCGGCGGTGACGATCGCACAATTGGCTGGATTCGACGTACCAGCCGACACCAAAATCCTGGTTGGCGAAATCTCCGGCGTCGGTCTGGAGTATCCGTTGTCACGCGAAAAGCTAAGCCCGGTACTGGCCTGTTTGAAAGCCGCTGGCTCGGCTGAAGGGATTCAACTTGCGGTTGACATGGTTGATTTTGGCGGCGCCGGTCATTCCTCTGTCATTCACTCCAATGATGAAGCAGTGATCAACACCTTCTCCGCCCGCGTCCGCACCGGTCGTCTCATTGTCAACCAGCCGTCAAGCCAAGGCGCTGTCGGCGATATGTACAACACGAACATGCCTTCCCTGACACTTGGCTGCGGTTCATACGGCAGAAACAGCACCACCGCCAATGTGACCGCCGTGAACCTGATTAACAAAAAGCGAGTAGTAAGGAGAAAAACCAATATGCAGTGGTTTAAAATTCCGGGCAAAATATACTTCCAGCCTGGTTCAGTGCAGTACTTGAGCAAAATGCGCGATATCTCCCGCGCGTTCATTGTCACCGATGAAATGATGGTCAAACTTGGCTATGTGTCCAAAGTGCTCTACCACCTGCGCAACCGCCAAGGCAATAACTATGTCCATTCGGCAATTTATGATAAAGTCAAACCTGACCCCACGATTCAAGCCGTCATGGAAGGCGTCGCAGCCATGCGCAACTTTAAGCCTGATGTGATCATCGCCCTCGGCGGCGGCTCGGCAATTGATGCGGCGAAGGCGATGTGGCTGTTCTACGAACACCCGGAAACCGATTTCAATGACCTGCGGGCAAAATTCCTTGATATTCGCAAGCGCGTGTTCAAGGTTCCCCAGCTTGGCGATAAGCTGAAATTTGTCGCCATCCCGACCACCTCAGGCACCGGCTCAGAAGTGACCTCATTCACAGTCATCACTGATCCGGATAAAGGAACAAAATATCCGCTAGCCGATTATGAACTGACTCCCGATGTCGCTATCATTGATCCGGACTTTGTCATGTCCGTCCCGCAAAGCGTCACCGCAGATACAGGCATTGATGTGCTGACGCATGCGATTGAAGCTTATGTGTCAGTCATGGCATCTGATTATACTGATGCCCTGGCAATCAAAGCGATCCAACTCGTATTTGAATACTTGCCGAAAGCCTATGCAAACGGCAATGACAAGCTGGCCCGCGAGAAAATGCACAACGCATCCTGCATCGCCGGTATGGCATTCACCAATGCCTTTCTAGGCGTCAACCATAGCCTGGCCCATAAGTTAGGCGGCGAATTCCACTTGCCGCATGGGCGTTCAAATGCAATTTTGCTCCCGCATGTCATCAGATATAATGCCACTAAACCAACCAAGTTCACACCATTCCCTAAATACGAATACTATATTGCTGATCAAAAATATGCCCAAATTGCCAAAGCACTTAATCTGCCTTGCCGGACAACAGAAGAAGCAGTCGACAGTTTGGTCGACGCTATCATTAATCTGATGAAAGCACTTAATATTCCATTGTCAATCAAAGACTGCCAAATCAGCGAAAGCCAGTTCATGCGAGCAGTTGACGACTTGGCTGACAAAGCATTTGAAGACCAGTGCACTCCTGCCAATCCCCGTATGCCGCTCGTATCAGAACTAAAGGAATTGTACATCAAAGCATATCACGGATAAGAGAATCGTTGATGCGGCCTATAAGAAAGACGCTGTCCGAACCACAGAACGAACAGAGTAAATAAAAAGCACCCTCTGAGGGTGCCTAAAGGAGCAGACGGACGAATTTGTCACTTATTAAGAATCGGCGATACTCGCTTATAGATAACCATAGTCGCGATCGATAATACGGTCGCCTTAACCAGATTAAACGGAACAATGCCGTAAGCGACAAAGGTCGGCAAATCAACAATCCGCGGATTGGCGGCGTGCCCCATAGCAAGGATTGCTTCATGCGGGATGCCCAAAACCAAGAGATAAAGCGGTATAAGAACCCAATAATTCAGCATGGATGCAATCAAAGTCATCACCAATCCGCCTACCAGCAACGCGACAGCAGCGCTTTGTCGCGTCTTTTCTTTGTCATAGATCAATCCGGCTGGCACTGTGAAAGCACAGCCGATCAGGAAATTGGCCATTTCGCCAACTCCGGCTGTTTGAGTGCTCGGCAAATGCAGTAGATTTTTAACTAAGCCTACATAAATTGCCGCTACCGGCCCTAGAGAAAATGCTGCTACTAATGCAGGTATTTCACTAAAATCCAATTTCAGAAAAGACGGTAACAGCGGCAAAGGAGTTTCAATAAACATCACCACCGCCGCAATCGCCGACAGCAAGCTGATTTTAGCAATATAACGTCCTTTGTTCTGTACGCTATTACGCTTCATCCTCGCCCCTTCGGCGTTGCTTGGCCTTATACTTACGCCATGCGAAATAGATCAGCCCCACTGCTACTAAAAACAAAAAACCATGCAGAAAATCTTGCGTATAGCGTGCAATCAGCTCGACTGCCTGATCACCATAATAGTAGATGAGAATGCCTTCTAGCAGAAACCGTTTAGCTCTTCCTAAAATCGAGGCGATCGTGAACACAAATATATTTACCTTAAACACGCCGGCAGTTATACTGGTAAATTTATAAGGGATAGGCGCCATCGCCGCCAACCAGATCGCCCAGCCTCCGTACTTTTCCAACCAACCATGAATTGTGTCAACATGTTGCGGCGGCACAACTTTTTTCATAATTGGAAGGCCTAACCGGAAGCCAATTCCATAACCAATATAGCCGCCAAGAACAGAGGCTGCTGTAGCGACGATTGAGTAATAGATTGCTTGACTCGGATCAGCCAGAGCCATCGGAATGAGAAGAACATCAGGCAGTATTGGGGAAAAGAATGATTCAACAAAGGATATAATGAACAGGCCCACCAGCCCGTAGCTTTCCAGCCATGCAATCAATTGTTCCACAGTTTACATCTTCCCTTCAGTTGCAAGTCCTCTTTATTATATCCCAACCAGTCCCCTACGGCAACGCAAAGGGTAAATTAATCAGTGGAACTTTTTTCGCTACTCGATGCTGACTTGATACTCCTGAAGCCAACTATCCAACTGTATAACATATGCCAAGAGTTGTGGCATTCCCATCAATTGACCAAACCATGGAAGGCTAACAGTCGACGTATCAGCCTTTGCGATCTGGCGAATTGCGCTTGGATTAATGAGTTGAAGAACCGGCGAGGTTTGATCATTAAGTATGGTTAAGGCCCACTGACGCACGATTTCTAGAAACTGTGGATTATGCGTTTTCGGATAAGGGCTCTTCTTGCGCCAAAGCACATCATCAGGCAAAAGGCCGGTGAGGGCATGACGCAGCAGGCCTTTTTCCCGGTTTTGATAGTTTTTCATCGCCCAAGGTACATTCCAGACATATTCCACTAAACGGTGATCACAAAACGGCACACGAAGCTCAAGTCCAAACGCCATACTCATACGATCTTTACGATCCAATAAGGTCGGCATGAACCGGGTCAGGCTTAAGTAAAAAATCTCACGCATCCGCGCAGCTTCCACATCCTCACCTGTCAATCGCGGTGTCTCGGCCACGGCGTCACTATAACGGGAGGCCAAATATTCTTCAGCGCGAATTGCTCTAACCACCTCTGGTTTCAGCCAGCTTAGGCGATTCTCAGAGCGGGCTGCCCAAGGAAAGGTCGTAGCCTGTATCATATCCTGCCGATAAAACCAGGGATAGCCGCCAAAAACTTCGTCAGCGCATTCGCCTGACAGACCTACTGTTGCCAATTTCCGAATTTCCCGGGAAAACAAATACAAAGAGGTATCAACATCAGTCATACCAGGCAGGTCTCGTGCAACTAACGCTGCAGGCAGCGCAGAAGCTAACTCTGCTGTTTCAAGACGAATTTCATGGTGGTTGGTGGTATAGTATGCAGCGACTTTTCTTGCCCACGGACCGTCCGCATCAGGCTGAAAGCTGTCAGAAGTAAAATATTTTTCATTATCAATATAATCTACTGAAAACGTCTCGAGACTACCGTCACCATTTTGTTGTTGATTTATCGCCGCAATCGCCGTTATCGCACTAGAGTCAAGTCCCCCTGACAATAAGGTGCATAAAGGAACATCAGAAACCAATTGACGTTTTACAGCATCCTCAATCAGATAACGCACCGTGCTTACAGTCTTCGCAAAGCTATCTTCATGCGGTTGGCTTTCTAGCTTCCAATAGGCCGCAATATGGATTCCTTGGCGATCAAAGACCAGCATCTGACCCGGCTTTAATTCATTGATCCCCTTAAATACGCCATGCCCTGGCGTTCGGGCCGGTCCGACCATCAACAGTTCCGCTAAGCCTTCATGGTTGATAATCGCCTTCACACAGGGATGGGCCAGCAGCGCCTTCAACTCAGAACCAAAAATAAGCTTTTCATTAACTTGTGTATAAAAAAGTGGTTTAACCCCGATACGATCCCGTGCCAGGAACAAGCTCTCATTCTTCTCATCCCAAACTCCAAAGGCAAATATCCCATTTAGTTTGGTCATACACTTCTGGCCCCACTCCATATAGGAACGCAATAAGACTTCGGTATCTGATGCGCTGCTAAAGACATGTCCTCGTGAAACTAATTCCTGTCTCAACTCATCAGTATTGTAGAGTTCTCCATTGTAAGTGATTACATAGGATCTCTCGTCTTGACGCCTTAGCATCGGCTGTTTACCGCCTTCTAAATCGACTACACTCAATCTTCGGTGACCAATAGCCGCATGCTTGCTCAAATAGACGCCAGACGCATCAGGCCCCCGCTGAGCCAAAGTTGCCGTCATGCGATCCAGTATTTCACGTTCTCCCCTGACATCCTGTTGCCAGTCAACCCATCCAGTGATTCCGCACATTGCCATCCTCCCTTTCCTCTAACACAAAGCAAAGCACGCGGCCTGACCGTGGTCAGCGTTACGGCATCATTGCCTACACCGCGTGATTTTACAAGATATGATATGCATTCTAGTTGGTATTGGTTATGATGTGCAGAAAAAAAGCAAAATAAAAAGAAAGGAAGCCCGTTTGGGACTTCCTTGTGCGATCAACGCCCGAAACTAACAGTCATCGTTGTCATCCTCATCTGGCGCTAAACCGGTAACTCCCATCACCATATGACAATGACCGTCATCCACGCTGGTCTCGCCTTCAAAATAGTGTGTATGCATCTCTTCAGACATGTCGGTAGGAACATCTGTTAAGATATCAAACCAATGCCAATGCTCGTCGACAAATGACGTCCTAACGCGAAGGCGGTGAATGTGGGAATCATCGTCGTCTCTAGCTGGCGCGCTAACACTTGTAATCACGTGCTGGTGTCTATCGGCAACATCAGTCAGGGTAGAGTACGTATGGACATGAACCGCATGTCTGTCTTCTCTTGTCTCCAGAAGTTCCTCATCTTGCATAGACATAAGTAGACCTCCTCCATCTAGCTATGTAATAGCATATGCTGTGAGGATACAGTTGGCGCATTAGACTAGAAAAGAGGTTTTTGAAATAGTAAAGGACCGTCAAACAAATAGGGCTACTTGTTGACGGTCGGGTAAATTGTGTTAACGCTTATATGCCACCTAACAGCTCGGCTAGCAGGCGGTACTTTGTATCTTGAACAATTCTATCTGTTGGAATGATGTACCATTCATCTTCAATTTTTTCAAGACCGATAGTCTTAACACTAATTTTCAAGGTGTTTTCCTGATGTATGGTAGCCACTACTACAGCGAAGTCCCCTCTGGCTGAAACCTTTTTAACGGAAAGCAGATTGGCTGTCTTTATATCGTCAACGCCAAAGCCGGTCAATAACTTAGTCATAGTATCAGCGTCAACATCGGTCAAGGCACTTGGCGCCACATAGGCTGCGGCTTTCATTATTTTCTGCGATTTAGCCGCTTCAAACGCGGTTTTCACAACAGCCTCAGGCTCCAGTCCGCGAACGCGTTCAACTGTTCCCGAACATCCCCCGACGAATAAAGCCATTACTACGATTGCAGTCAAGAAAATCACTAGCGAGCGTTTTTTTAACACCTGCACCATCCTTTCTATGTAACGAATAGCAATTCGTTATGTCTACTATAACACAAAATCGAAATTGCAGTCACTGGGAAATAGCACCGTCTCAACGGCAGAAACTTCCTCTGATATTTCTCGTGCCAAAGGCAAACCTATTAAGAGATTGAAATTCGAATAGGAGGCGGAATTATGGAGGATTTTAACGAGAATCATTCCGGTCGCGTTGATCAGCCTCTAGCCCACGAAGCCGGCGTCAACCATACCATCAACGCTGCTGACCAGCAACTCAAAGCCCGCAATCTTCACACCGCAAAATACCTTGCCCGCACAATGCTTTGGGAACAACAAGAAAAAGTGGATAGTGATGACATCGAGATTAGTGAGCAGAATACAATAGAGATTCATGAGTAGCATTAGACACTCAGACTGAATGCATCTATGATTGCATTCAGTCTTTTCGCATTTGAATACAAAAGATTATTCTAATTGTGATTCGCATCACCGTTTGATCTACTAATCATTGCTACAATAAAATCATAGAAATACAGGGAGGAATTCAATATGGAAAAGAAATTCATAAAAAATATCGCTTTCAGTGAAGCGCTTACACTAGAATCACTGGTAGAATACCAAGAAGGACGCGTGGTCAGCCTTACGCTAGTGCAAAATGACGCCATGAGCATGACGCTGTTCGCATTCGCTCAGGGTGAAGGCATCAGCACTCACTCGGCTCCTGGTGACGCCTTAGTCTACATCATCGATGGCCAAGCCAGAATTTCCATTGGTGATAAAACCATTGACGCTAAAGCCGGTCAAACGGTCGTCATGCCATCAAATGTACCACACGGGCTTGACGCGACTGAAAACTTTAAAATGCTGCTTGTCGTGTCCTTTAAATAGCAGAAGATCGGGATAGCTTAATCGCTTTCCCGATCTTCTGCTATTTACTTCTATTACTCAAGGGCGTTCAGAAAGGGCGAGATGCTAGGCAGCCCCGGAAATCCAGCCGCGCCGCGTACGATGCGGGTACGCAAGCAATGGACTTTCCGGGGCTAACAACGCAGATTGGCCTTTATCAACGCCCTTTGCAGCGATACATCGCCAAGTCGGCTGCTGCGATCAAGCTGTCTGCGTCCTGTCCGTCATCAGGAAAAACTGCTACTCCAAAACTCGCCTGCAGACTAAACTGGCAATCAGCCAGACACAAGGGCTTCTCAATCGCTATGATCATCTTTTCTGCAATTCTTCTCGCATCTGCGCGATTGCTGATTGTTGGCAAAAGAACGATAAACTCATCACCGCCAACCCGTGCCACTGTATCGCTTTTACGTACACATCCGGCTAGCCGGCGGCCTATTTCCCGCAGTGCCTGATCGCCAGCCTGATGTCCGATAGTATCATTAATCAGTTTAAACCGATCGAGATCAAGAAACACGATCCCCATACCAGTGTGTTCCTGCTCAGCCTGCTGCAAAGCAAATGCTAATTTCTCCTGAAATTGCAGCCGATTGCCCAGGCCGGTCAATGCATCATGAAAGGCCATGAAGCGCATATCTGTTTCTAACTGCTTTTGTTTTGTGGTATCAATAACTTGCATGATAATGTAACCGCTGTTACTATCCTGTAGAACAGTAGCGTGCTGCTCTACGTCGATGACCCTGCCGTCGCCTCTAATATAACGGACTTTGTTCACCCTCTGAGGAGAACTTCGTTTCTGAAGTGCCTGTATAAATTGCAACTCGGTTTCCAGATCATCGGGATGAACAAAATCACGACTGTAGAGCGCGAGATTATCACTGAACGCATAACCCACAAGCTCATAAAAGGCCGAATTAGCCCAAATACATCCGCCAGCCAGATTACAAATAAGCATGGCAACTGGAGCAACTTCGAAGATCTGCTGAAAACATATCTTTTTTTCAGCGTCGCCTACGTTTGTTCCAAACCAAAGTGGCGCCGTATCTGTAACAGATCCTTCTATAGTATTAGCTCTTATGGTTATCATACCTGTTCCCATCCTTCAGTATCACAGTTCACCTCTATATTGTTCTATGGAAAATTATGGAATCCTTCTTGTCGAAAAATTTTGTTTCACTCTTTTTCAAAGGAAAGCTGCTTTTGATGGTGAATATTGTACTAGATGAATAAGGAGGTAGACGATGGTGAAGTTTAGAGTAGTCGTAACTGGCAAGATCCTTCCATTAGCTCTTGAAACGATCAAACAGCATTGTGAAGTCAAGGCATGGGATGATCCTAATAAGCCTATACCAACTGAGACGCTGCAGGAATGGCTACGAGATGCAGAAGGTCTCTACAATTCTGGCTTTGCTCATATTAATGATGCACTTTTGGCACAAACCCCGCAACTTAGAGTCATCTCTCAACCATCAGCCGGTTATGACAATGTCGATTTAGCTGCTTGTACGGATCACGGCATACCGTTAGGTAATACGGCAAGTGCATTAACAGAAACCACCGCCGATTTGGCCTTTACTCTGCTGCTGACGGCAGCCAGACGAATCACGCAAGGCTGGGATATGGTGAGGAGTGGTCGCTGGCAAAAATCCTCGGATATCCCGTTTGGCATTGATCTGTATGGCAAAACTCTGGGTATTGTTGGCATGGGCGCGATCGGTTCGGGCGTGGCTAGAAGGGCCCAAGCCTGCGGAATGAATATCATATACCACAACCGTAAGCCTCGACCGGTCGGAGAATTTCAAGGGACACAGTGGGTTCCGTTTGAACAACTTCTTAGTCAGTCAGACTGCATTGTTGTGCTTACACCCTTGACAGCTGAGACCCGCCATTTGTTTAATACAAATGCCTTTGCTAAAATGAAGCCCTCTGCACATTTTATCAATGCTGCTAGAGGAGCGGTTGTCGATACTGAAGCGCTTTATCATGCGCTTGTTAACAACGTGATTGCTTTCGCCGCTTTAGATGTTACCGATCCAGAACCAATACCGGGCGACCATCCACTGTTAAGCCTGCCAAATATTCTCATAACGCCCCATATCGGCAGCGCAACCCCTGAAACTAGAACCCGCATGGCAATGATGGCTGTCGATAATTTGCTGGCCGGATTGCGCGGAGAGCGGTTACCATCATGTGTAAACAACGAAGTTAATTTTCGCTGACAACATGCAAAAAGCAGGAACGTCTAGGATTTACCTAAATGCTCCTGCTTTTTATATTACAATAATCTGCCTAATGCTATGCCTAACCAGGTAGCTACTAAACCGACGATAAGATTTAAAGTGATATTTCCCGCCGCCCATAGCACTTCCCCATCCATCAGCAACCGCCATGTTTCATAACTAAACGATGAAAATGTCGTCAGTCCTCCCAAAAAGCCCACTGAAAGCAGCAGTCGCCAATACGGATTGATGATAATCCGCTCTGTCGTTACTGTCATGAATAAGCCAATAATAAAACAGCCAACCACATTGACCAATAGAGTTCCATAGGGCATAACTGTTCCAAAGCGGTTAGTCGTCCAAAGCGTAGCCGCATAACGACAAACACTTCCCACTCCTCCGCCAAAAGCAACCGTTGCCAACACTCTCCATTCACTTGCATCCATATCAAATCGTCATGCCTTTCTCCGGATAGTAGTGTTTTCTTTCCATATTTGATCACAGGATATTTTCGCAAGCAATGATCCCTTAATCTATGTTAATTAACTTGCGACAGCTCTGACATTCCATTACAATCAGCATATGGAGAGGATGAATAACATGTACAGAGAACTACTTGCTTCCTGCCAACTCTGCCCCCGCCAATGCGGTGTCAACCGTTTGGTCGGTCAGGTCGGCTTTTGCCAGGCGGGAAACTTGCCTCGCCTCGGCCTTGTTTCTTTACATCATTGGGAAGAACCGTGCCTTTCCGGAACCAGAGGGTCTGGTACAGTATTCTTTTCACACTGCAACTTACGGTGTCTGTTCTGCCAGAACCATGCGATCAGCCAGGGGACTGCCGGCAAAGAAGTCTCTGTCGAGAGATTGGCTGACATCTTTCTCGAGCAGCAACAGCGCGGCGCGCACAATATCAATTTAGTCACTCCCGGTCACTATGCGGCACAAATCGCTGAAGCGCTTACGCTGGCAAAACGCATGGGATTAGTCCTCCCTATTATTTATAACACCAATGCTTATGATTCAAAAGCTGTAATTGAGCAATTGCGAGGACTAGTGGATATCTATTTACCTGATCTTAAGTATATTGATGAGAGATACTCCACTGCCTATTCGCAAGCTCCTGACTATTTCCGCTATGCCTCGGCGGCAATCAGCGCCATGGTTCAACAAATTGGTGAGCCCATCTTTGACAGCGACGGAATAATGACTCGCGGCGTCATTATCCGCCATCTGGCATTGCCCGGCATGGCTGAGGATTCAAGAGCAGTCATCCGTTATGTATATGAAACGTTTGGCCACTCGGTCTATCTTAGTCTAATGAATCAATATACCCCGCTCCACCAGGCCGTAAACCATCCAACGCTATGCCACTGCTTGTCGGCTGAGGAGTATGCCGATCTAGTCGACTACGCGCTTGCACTTGGTGTAGAAAACGGTTTCATTCAAGAAGGCGGTGCAGTCTCAGAAAGCTTTGTTCCGTTATTTGATTGTCGAGGCGCTTAACTCTCACTGAATGCCTCTGTGAGCGAAGCCAAAGTCCAACAAACTCCTCGCATCAGCCCATCGTTCATCATCATTCAGGACGACTACAATCAGTTGGACTTCTCCCCGCTTCGCGGTAACCACTAAACAGTCGCCAGCCGCCTCTGTATAACCAGTTTTACCACCATTAATGCCCCGGTACGCTCCTAATAATTTGTTGGTGTTATCTAGGCGTCGAGTTTTACCATTAATAAAGGTAATTGTCGTCGATTTGGTACTGGACACTTTCGAAAATTCAGGGTTTCGCAGAGCCTGAGCAGTTATTAATGCCAAGTCATAAGCTGTCGTGTAGTGTCCGGGGTCAGGCAAACCATGCGGATTAACGAAGCGAGTGTTTCGAGCGCCAATCAAGGCAGCCTCATCATTCATCTGGCGGACAAATTGAGGGATGGAACCGCCGATATGTTCGGCGACGGCCTCGGCGGCATCATTTCCTGATACTAGCATAAGGCCGTACAGCAACCCCCGCAAATTAATCTGGTCACCTTTAGATAACTCTAAACTAGAGCCTTCGCAACCAGCCGCCTTTGAACTAACCGTAACGGTCGAATCAAGTGAACCCAACTTTTGGGCCAGCATAAATGTCATGATCTTGGTCGTACTGGCCGGGAACATCCTTTTATCTGGTTCTTTTTCATACAGAACTGTTTTCGTTCCAGCATCCATTATAATTGCAGCTTCAGCTTCGATTGGCGGCGGTATGAGGTAAACCGCCTCTGATAAAGTTGGCAGTAATAACAAATAAAAAAACGCAAGTACTATACTCTTGCAACCCAAAGATTTGTATTTCACTTTGTGCATCATATACTTCCTTTGCCATAATTTATCGATTCTATCGTTCATATCCGTTTTGGAATTTCTTGATTAACACGCTGTATTTATTTCCTCATTGCTGCAGTAACTTCCTGCAGTAAAGAGAAAACCTATCTGAAGTTTTAGGATAGGCGGATTGAATTGCACAGTGTGCATAGTTGCTTTATTGTTTCGGATAATCCGTGCAAATGCAGGAACACTAAGATTGTATCTAACAGAGGAGGCCTAGCATGCTTGCGCATAAGAATAGGTTACTTTTTCTTAATTTCGAGGAGCGTTGCCTATGTGGCAATTTGAGACAAATCGTCGCCTAACTATTTTTGGCGGGATCATAGCTGCAGTAATTGGCTTACTGGTACTACGTTTAGCTTGGATGCAGCTTTTACATGGCCCTCAATACAAGAAACAAGCTGATGAAAACCGTGTACGCCAACGTACCGAGTATGCGCCTCGCGGTGAGATAAGGGACCGTCACGGCGCCGTGCTGGTGGCGAGCCGGCCTAGTTTTGCTGTATCGATTATTCCTGCCGAGTTCACAAATCGCGCCGCTACAAGCGAGATACTTGTAGCAGCGACTGGTATACAGTCAGAAATAATCAACGCAAAACTAAAAGAAGGCGAGAAATTTCCTTATACACCAATCCGATTAAAACACGATCTCGATTCTGCCGTATTAGCAAAGATTGAAGAGCGCAAACGCGATTTGCCAGGAGTCATCATCGAGCCAATTGCCGTGCGTCATTATATTTATGGGCAACTAGCTGCCCATCTCTTCGGCTATGTTGGCGGCATTTCTGAAGAAGAATATGCCAAGCGGAAAAACGCCGGTTACTCCCCGCAAGATAGAATCGGCCTGACTGGTCTCGAGCGTTTACGGGAGGATCGATTGCGGGGAATCAATGGCGGATGGCAGGTTGAAATTAACGCAGAGGGCAACGAAGTTCGCAGGCTTGGCGAAAGTCCGACAACTCCTGGTCATACTCTGCTCTTAACACTCGATGCCAATCTGCAAAAAGCGGCCGAAGACGCGCTGGAGTTACAGGTTAATACCAGTCGCAGAATCGGCGAACCTGCCAAAGGTGGTGCCGTCGTAGTTCTTAGCACCCGAACCGGGGGCGTCTTGGCCTTAGCTAGCAACCCAGCTTATGACCCTAATCTCTTTGCTGACGGCCTAAATGATAAAGAATGGAACTCTATCATAAAAAACCCCAATAATCCACTCACCAACCGTGCTACCAGTGGAGTCTATCCTCCTGCCTCGGTGTTTAAGATTGTAACAGCTGCCGCAGCGTTAGATACCGGTCTGACGACAGAAACGGAAATTTTTGATGATAAAGGAGTTTACTCGCTGAGCGGCTGGAAATTCTTCGGTTGGAACACCAAAGGACTAGGCCGGTTAAATATTGCCGGTGCACTAGCCATGTCTAGTGATCCGGTGTTCTATGAGCTTGGCCACCGTTTGGGGGCCGATACGCTAGCCTCTTATGCCTTGACATTCGGCTATGGAAAAGCCAGCGGCATAGAATTGCCGGAAGAACATGGACTTGTGCCAACTGAAGAGTGGAAAGTCAATACATACGGAGAACAATGGTATCCCGGCGAAACATTAATTGCCGCCATTGGCCAAGGGTACTATTTAGCGACTCCGCTCCAGCAAGCAATGCTCTTGCAGGCAGTAGCGAACGGTGGAATAGCCTACCGTCCTATGATCGTAGAAAAAATTTTATCACCGCAGGGAGTTGTTGTAGAAACATTCCTGCCCGAGGTGTCTCGCACTCTATATCTGAAGCCTGAGTCTTGGGAGACCATTCGCAAGGGCTTGGTTGAAGTCACCACTAGCGGCACTGCTTCTGCCGTATTCAAAGGCTTCCCGCACACAGTTGCAGGTAAAACCGGTTCTGCTGAAACCGGCCGTAAAGCAACTCACGCCTGGTTTGCCTGTTACGCTCCGGCCGAAGCGCCGGAAGTCGCGGTTGTAGCATTTGTCGAAGATGGCGGCGAAGGTTCTGTTGCCGCCGCTCCCATCGCTCGTAAGGTCTTAGAGGCCTATTTCGGTATTCCGTCTGCTGGCCAGCCGCCGACACCACCAAAGGGGACAACTGATTGACAAGAACGGGAACGTTAAGTACGGAGTACGCTAAGGGCTCCACAGAGGATATCTTAAAAGCCCGTGAAGGGTCTGACCGACCATTCACGGGCTTTGTTTAGTTTCTTAGAAGGCAGGCACAATGGCGCCTTTATATTTTTCGGCAATAAACTTCTTCACTTCTTCAGAAGTTAGAACTTTAACTAGCTTTTGAATCTCTGGTCTGGTTTCGTCACCTTTGCGCACAGCTACCACATTGGCATAGGGTGAATCTTTAGCTTCTATTGCCAGTGCGTCTTTAGAAGGAACCAGTTTTGCTTCCAGGGCATAATTCGTATTGATGACTGCTGCTGCTACATCATCAAGCGCCCGCGGCAGTTGCGCCGCATCTAGCTCACGAATCTTCAGTCCCTTCGGATTCTCGGCGATATCTTGAATTGTACCATTCACACCGATTCCTGCTTTTAGTTTAAGCAAGCCCGCCTTTTCCAAAACCGCCAAAGCACGGCCAGAGTTAGTCGGGTCATTTGGGATAGCCACTGTAGCGCCTTGGGTTAGCTCATTTAGATTTTTTACCTTTTTCGAGTATACACCCATGGGCTCGATGTGAACAGCAACTGCGGAAATTAGCGGCAGCTTGCGTTCGGTAGCAAACTTCGTTAGATAGGGAACATGCTGGAAGAAGTTCGCATCTAGTTCTTTGTCAGCGAGTGCGACATTCGGCTGGACATAATCGCTAAACTCGATAATCTCGATTTGGACGCCTTCTTTTTCTAGGGTCGGCTTAATAGCACGTAGGATTTCCGCATGGGGCACAGCCGTAGCGCCAATCTTCAAGGCAGCCTTTTTGGCTTGTTCAGGGGCCTGCGGACTTTTCTTATCACTGGAGCAACCAGCAGCCGCGAGTGAGATGATAAGTAATGCAGCTAGTAAAACACGAATACTTTTCATACAAAACAACTCCTCTAATACTTTTTGTAGATTCACAGGGTCGACTAGTTACTATATTCCATCGCCATAAATTCCTTCTAGGCCGGAATACCGTTGTTTTTCTGTACGCTCAATTTGGGCGATTACGCCACCCTTAACCTGGAGAATGACTTGGCCAAACTGCAAGTTCTTCAATTCCTCCTGCAGCCTCTTTTGAAGCCGCTCAACTTGGTTCGGGGTAAGGGAGGGGCCTCCAATGCCGCCTTTCCCCGGTGCATCCAAACGAATCTTGTCGTTTCGCTCTAGCTGCAGCAGGCGACCGTCTTGAACAGTGAATGTTATTGTCCCATGGGTGATCGAATTGACTAAGTCAACAACAATCGCCATCGTCGGAGGCGAAATGACCGGTTGGTTCAATGATAGCACTCCCTCTCCGTTCGGCTAATAGAAAAACCCCCTTTCACGAGGAAAGAGGGCAACTAATCCGCTTTCCTCTCATCTCCCAGAACAACGTTCTGTTGGAATTAGCACCACTGCATTGCTGCCGGTTGCTGGGTGTCATCGGGCCAGTCCCTCGACCTCTCTTGATAAGAGTTTCCTTATTCAATTGTAAAGATAATAGCATCAAAAGCTCCGCATTGTCAACTCATTTTTTGACGTTCTTGCAGATATAGCGAATACTTAGCGGAAATAATGCGCAGAGCATTGATGATCGCTTTCTTAGCAGCTCCTTGGTATTGTAAGTTAATTTGTTCAATCAGGGCTATATTGTCATTTTGGATGTTTTTTCCTACCAACATTGCCAATACGAATCGTTCTGAAAGGCGTGTTGAAAGAGTACAATCAGCTTCGATGATTGTACCTGTACGTATATCAATCAGCACCACTAACGCCATCACTTTATATACCTCAGCGGAAACCGTTCCGCTGGGAAGTTTTGCATAACCGGAAAATAACACAATATTCTCGTCAACCATAAATTCTTCAATATCCTCCTTATCCAACAATGCTGAAAAACCTAGTTAGACCGGTGAAAAGCCCATATGCCGCCTTTTTAATAAAATCGGGTTGTTGCAATTTAGCTTCCTCAGATGGGTTAGAAATAAAAGCGACTTCAGCAAGGACAGCCGGCATGGTTGCGTGCTTCAACACATAAAAGTTGTTCTCACGAAAACCGCGATCCGGTAAGTTAATTTGCTCAACAAGTGACTGTTGGATCTTTGACGCGAGCAGCTCCCCACGAACCAACTGCGGTGCGAAATACGTTGTCGTTCCTTTAGCCGTTGAATCGACGAAAGAGTCAATATGAACGCTGACAAACACATCAGCGCTAGCTTTGTTGGCAATATTTACTCGAGACTGTAGTTCCTGGGCATCAGAGGCTTGTCTGCTATGTACATCGCGATCAGTAGTTCTGGTCAGGATAACAACTGCGCTCTTGTCCTCTAGCAGTTTTCGCAATTCGGTACTGATTGCCAATGTCACATCTTTTTCCGCAAGACCGCTTTTACCGATAGCGCCAGGATCGCTGCCACCATGACCCGGATCTATAACTATGGTTTTTCCTTTTAATACGTTTTTTACGCTAGTTGTCTCGGTTTGCCTAGCACCTTGAACTGGCACAGCGCGGTTTTCAGCCGCAAAACAAATGGCTGGCAACATAAAAATAATCAAAACTATCAAAATCGCCGTTCTTCTCTGCAAAGCTTGTCCGCCTTTCTCGCCTCCGGAGTTAGCTAACGGGACAGGGTTAAGGCTAAACCTAGCGCTTACGCTTTTCACCCCGTAAAATGTTACTCCGTACCTGTTGGATTCGGCGTTTCAGTTAAATGACATGCCTTTGATTATAGCAGAGAAATGTGTCGACTTTATGACAATCTGCTGACAACAATTCTTAGTTTAGCGATCACTCCTTATTAGTATAAAAATTATTTAGATATGTATCCTTCTATATATATTAGCAATACTTGCTTCCCAGTGTCCACCATTTTTAGGGCACAAAATGGAATCCTAAGGATAGACTCAAATAATACGCGAATACTAGGGTGCAAATGGGTATTGGGAGGAATGGCCATGAACGGTTTATCAAAGTTTTTGCTGTTAGGACTAATAATGATCCTTATTACAGCCTGCGGCATGCAGCCACAGCAAAAACCGCAAAATCAACCTAAGACTGCGGATCAACTTCAACAGTCACCGATACTGGATAAAATACAAGACCCTGAAATGCAAAAAAGAATGATTGCAGTGATGAACAAGCCGGAAGCGCGAGCTTCAATGGTCAAAATGATGTCAGATCCTGAACTGAGGCAAACCATGAAAGATGTACTGGCCGATCCAGCGATGAAACAAACGGTTCAAGAGATTGTTCGCGACCCGCGCATTAAGCCGACAGTGCAAGAAGCCCTGAAATAAGGGAATTAATACTATTGAATAAGAAAGGGATATTCAAAGCCGGAGAGGCTTGAATATCCCTTTTCTGCTTCAATTACAAATGGCAAGAATCAAGTTGCCGCATTTTGTGAATCATTAAGCCCCAATCATTTGCTTTGCGATGTCAGCGGCAACGGCGGCATCAGGCGCGTATGCATCTGCGCCGATAGCGTTTGCGAATGACTGCGTCAGCGGAGCGCCGCCAACCATTATCTTAACTTGATCGCGAAGTCCAGTTGTCGTCACAGCCTCAATTACGACCCGCATTTCAGACATTGTCGTTGTCAACAGTGCGGCCATAGCGATAATTTGCGGCTGATGCTCAGTAATCGCCTGAACAAAGGTCTTTTCATTCACATCGACTCCCAGGTCGACTACCTCAAATCCTGATCCGACAAACATCATATTGACTAGGTTCTTGCCAATATCATGAAGATCGCCTTTGACGGTACCCAAAACGACCTTGCCGATCGGTTTGACGCCAGCGGCCAGCAAATGTGGCTTAAGAACCCGCATACCTGCATTCATCGCTCGAGCCGCAATCATTACTTCCGGCATGTACACTTCTTCGTTTTTCCACCTTTGCCCCATCACGTCCATACCATGAAGCAATCCTTCATGCAAAATAGTTGACGCTGAAACTCCGCCGTTCAAGGCCTCTTCAACCTTTTCAGTCACTGCGTCAACATCGCCCTCCTGCAGAGACTCAGAAATGACATTCAATATCTCACTCATCAAAGTTCCTCCTCTTATACCTGCTATTTTTACTTTAGATCATATTTCGCCGGGTCATATTTTTCCGACTTGCAACTTTCAGTCATTTCTCGAATAAATGCCTCTTCATCATTTGTAACCTTTGATAACTGGGCCTGGATTTTATCCAGCCATCTAATTTCTTTAGGATCAATAATTAAATTTCCTGCATTGGCGGCTTGCTTCAGTTCGTTCACTGCGGTGAGACCTGCGATTTTTGTTCTCTCGAAATGACTGCCTCCCTGAACAATTGCTTGGGAAATGCGGAACGCCACATCAGGCCTTAATACATAGGCCTGCGGATCAAGAACGCTATCTGAATCAGTCAGCCAATCCCGCAGCAGACGAGCATGAGAGATGCCTGATTTCGCCGCAGTGTTCATCAGTCTGCAGTCATATATAAGCTGTTCCAGAGAAACAGTCGGAGCCATACCGCCTAACAGCTTTATGTTTTGCACAGATTCATTGCTCCAAAGATCTGCAGTAGCGGCGGCAATGTTGCCCACATGGCTGAGATGAGCGCAAGCACTGGATTTTCCCTCCATAGCAATAGGAGTGCCGGTGATAGCTTTTATATAGACTCCCTCGTAGCCACAATCCTTGTGAGGTCCTACTGCTCCTCGCTCTAAGGCGACGAGACTGCGCACAACGGTCATCACTCTAACCACAGCTGCAAATGTCTTAGGCACATAGCGTTTGTCTGCAAGTACCATCGCGGTGTTGCCAAAACCGCAGGCAGTATCGCCAGCTGCAATAGTACCAGTTTCTGCGGCAATTCTAACGATCGAATCCCACAGTTTTGCCATATCCCGGGTTCCTAAGACACTAAGCGCGAATAATGATTTAACAATATCACAGTACATGACTGCATCATCATGGATATCCTTGCCGCCGATAGATTCGATAGACAGCAGCTCCGCTCCTTCCTTGGCGCAGCCTGCAAAAGTTTGCATAATCGCATCCCAATGCGAACCCCGCCACATGTGAGGTGATCTCTTGTCTTCGCGAATGTCTACCGGTGTAATCCGCAGTACGCTGCGTAGTCCGTGTTTCTGCTCGTAATCGTTCATGATATTCCGGACCACTTTAGTGATTTCAACACCCCATTCCGGGTGGTAGGTAGCGGGCGGCAACAGTTCGAGTTCCACGACCAAACCAGGAGTCTCTAGCTCTTTGGCACGCTTGCAGGCGCCTTCGACTATCTCCTTATACTGTCTCAATACATCTGGCATAGTAGTTTCTGTGATCAGCATGTCAGGAAGCGTGAAATTGATTTCTGGCAGGATTCTACCGCCCCCAATCACCAACCCATTTCGGCACGCCACTGGACGTAGGGCCGAGCCGTAAATAAACTCATCGAGGTCGGTGTAGGCCAATTGAGTAAAGTTCACTTTCTTCAACTCACTCGTCTCCTCTCAAACCCGCTAAAACGCTGCAAAAAATTTTTGTTCCCTTTATTTCTTAATTTTCAAAATACTGCTATTATTAGGGTACAAACATTTTTACTTTTTGTAAAACAACTCTATTCGATAATAAATAGTACCATTTGGAATATTAGTGAGGGTTATTCAATATGGACATTGTTGGAATCGAAACATTTCTGTCGGTTATTCAGAACCGGACACTAACTCAGGCCTCGGTACAAATGCATGTTTCACAGTCCACCGTGAGTAAAAGACTGCGTATACTCGAAGAACAGTTGGGTATTAAACTAATTATTCGCAACAAGGGAGTATCTCAGATTGAACTAACGGAAAAGGGTGAAGGCTTTATTCCAATCGCCGAACAATGGATGCGCATTTGGAGAGAAACACAGCAATTAAGTTCAGGAAGCGAGCCGGATTTTTTACAGATCGGCGCTGTTGACAGCATTAGCAACTATGTTCTCATCCCAGCCTATAAAGCGCTTTATGAAGCTTCGCCGCCGATTCACTTTCAAGTGAGAATACAGCGTTCTATAGAACTATATAACCTGGTTGACATGAAAGAAATTGATGTAGGTTTCGCTTTCCTTCAAATCCATCGGCCAAATGTAAAAGTAGAACCATATTTTTCAGAACCTATGGTCGTAATACGGCTCTCACAACCCGGACTTAAAAACGGAACTGTGGTGGATCCCCTTAGTCTCGATCCGGCGTACGAATTGTATTATGACCATGGACCGGTTTATCAGTTATGGCATGACCGTTTCTGGGACTTGCGTCGCCGTCCACGTGCATCATTCCATACATGTCTCTCTATACTCAATATGCTGTATGATCGCAGGCAATGGTCGATTATGCCACTGTCCTTCGCACGTTCGGCCAATGTGACCGGCGACTATCTGATTAATATTCTCGATGATACGTATGTGAGGACTTGTTTCAAACTAACGCATCAATATCCGCGGCGTTCAGCAGAGAAAAGTCTTCAATTATTTGAGCAATATGTAACACAATTTAGGCCTATCCTAGAATAAGACGAATAGTCAGACTAGAGTCTTCACTCCAATCTGACTGTTCGTTCTCATTTCTTATGGAACCGACAAAGCGCTGAGCGCAATCTTTTGAGAAAGTACGGGATATGATAGCACAAACGCCACAAGAGGCACTAGCGCCACTATGGACAACTAACATTTTTTATAGAGGACCTGCCGCTAATAACTGCCGATCCTTACGGCTCAAGGCCTCACCGCTTCAGAAAACTTACAAATTTTGAACGTCAAAAAAGACAATCCCCGGCACATATAGCCAGGGATTGTCAGACTGTCTTTGATGGTGACCGGAAACTATTCGACTATTCGCCGCCAAACAGCGGTGTCGACAAGTATCTCTCACCCGTATCAGGCAGGAGCACAACGATAGTTTTACCCTTCCATTCCGGGCGATTGGCTATGACTGTGGCGGCATGGGCTGCAGCGCCACTAGAAATACCGACTAGCAGGCCTTCGCTCGCAGCCAAGTCACGAGCAGCTGCAAAGGCATCATCCGTTTGCACCGTCACAATCTCATTGACAACACCGCGTTCAAACACATCGGGAACAAAGCCAGCGCCGATTCCTTGGATCTTATGCGGACCCGGGTTGCCACCAGAAAGTACCGGTGAATCTGCAGGTTCTACAGCAACTACATAAACGTTAGGATTATATTCCTTCAATCGTTGGCCTACGCCGGTTACGGTACCACCCGTACCTACGCCGGAGATAAAAACATCGACCTTTCCATCTGTATCCCGCCAGATCTCTTCTGCTGTTGTCTTCCGATGAATCGCCGGATTGGCCGGATTGCGGAACTGCTGCGGGAGGAATGCGCCAGGATTAGCGGCAACAATTTCTTCCGCTTTTGCGATTGCCCCTTTCATCCCTTGCGGGCCAGGAGTCAATACCAGTTCTGCCCCCAGCGCTGCCAACAGCCGACGGCGTTCAATGCTCATCGTCTCAGGCATGGTAAGAATCAATTTATAACCTTTGGCGGCGGCGACAAAAGCCAGAGCAACGCCGGTATTACCACTTGTCGGCTCGACGATCAGCGAACCGGGTTTCAAAATTCCCTTTTCTTCAGCATCAGCGATCATCGCATAACCAATACGGTCCTTGACGCTGCCAAGTGGATTAAAATACTCGAGTTTAGCCAGAATACGGGCGCCAGCTGCACGCTTTTGATTAAATTTTTGTGTCTCCAACAATGGAGTGTTGCCAATTAACTCAGTAAGATTATGGAATACGCGTTCTTTACTCATACAAACTACCTCTTTCATTTTTTTATTTTATTTTGGTTTTTTCTCATCTTTATTATCAAACAAAATAGGCCGAGGAACGCCTCATTGTGGCAGTACCTCGGCCTTCAGATGTCTGATCAGCCAGTAATATTTGTAAATAGTATCTCATATTTCACGACAAGTGTCAACAGCAAAAAAACGGGATGTTCATTTTATCCCAAATCGAGTATAATGGCCATCAAGAGCAGGATTCTACCTTACACGCAGGAGGAGATATATTCATGACAACAAATAATGCTTTAACAGTTCAGGAAAAAGGAGACAACCTGATTAATCATATACGGGAACTTGGTAGCGTAGCGGTTGGTTTCTCTGGAGGCGTTGACAGCTCGCTACTGGCCGCAGCCGCCTTTAAGGCACTTGGCGATAAAGCAATTGCGATTACCGCCTATTCAGAAACACTGCCTGAGCGTGAAAAACAGGAAGCACAGGCGATCGCAAAACAGATCGGGATTAAGCATGTACTGCTGAATATTAGCGAGCTACGGAGCGCAGATTTTGTCGCCAACACCAAGGATCGCTGCTATTATTGTAAAAAAGAGCGCTTTTCGGCCATGTTGGCTTGGGCTAAGAACGAAGGCTACAAATGGATGCTCGACGGTTCAAACGCAGATGACACATCTGACTATCGGCCCGGGCTCAAGGCAGTAGGCGAGCTTGAACACGTGGTAAGCCCATTGCTAGAGGTTGGTATGACGAAAGCTGAGATTCGCGAAGTATCAAAAGCTTGGAACTTGCCGACCTGGAACAAACCGAGCATGGCTTGCCTCTCATCGCGTGTTTCTTACGGATTGCCGGTCACAGCAGAACGGCTAAAACAAATCGAGCAAGCGGAAGACTTTATCCGAACCTTCTGCAGCGGCCAGGTTCGCGTCCGCCATCACAACAATCTGGCGCGTATTGAAGTAGCGCCGGAAAACATTGCGTTGCTTGCACAGCCGGAAGTGGCTGATAAAATTAATCACCACCTCAAGCAGTTAGGCTTTACGTATGTGACCCTTGATCTCACCGGTTACCGAACAGGCAGCATGAATGATGAACTGAAATAACAATAATTCAGAAAACCGCTGCGGAGGTCTTTGGGGAACGGAGAACGTAACGCAAAGAATCGAAGATCGCAAAGGGATTTTCATAATAAATACTCGCTTTGCGACGCTTGCGCTCTTCGCGGGCTTTGCGCTAACGACCTCTACTGTTATACTTTCTAATAGCTCAAGAAAATCCGGCCAAAAGGCCGGATTTTCTTTATTTTGCGATGACTTTTGCCTCGCGAATCGGTAAATTAACCAGTGCGGCCGCCGCAGCCAAGACAATGTCTGCATACCACATCCACATATAGTTTCCGTCATTAGCCATCGCAATTCCCCCTAGCCATGCACCCAAAAAACCGCCGATTTGATGAGTTAGGAGTGTTAATCCGAATAGAGTGGACAGGTAGCGAGCACCAAAGAGCTTGCCAACAAGTCCAGCAGTCGGCGGTACTGTTGCGAGCCAAGTAAATCCCAGTGATGCCGCAAACACATAGAAGGTAAGTACAGTCTTGGGAGCAAGCAAATACAAGCCGATCATAATTGCTCGGCTTCCATACATCACAGCCAGTATGTATTTCATCCGGTATCGTGAGCCTAATGCACCAGCGCAAAGACTCCCCGCAATGTTAAACAAACCAATTATTCCAATAGAGGCGGCTGATACAGTCGCGGCATGACCCGAGAGAGCAACCTCGCCAGGTAAATGGGTGACTAGAAAGGCAACATGAAACCCACAGGTGAAGAAGCCTGCATGCAAACACAGATAGCTCCGATCACGCAGCGCCGCAGTAACCTGCTGGAATAATCCGCCTGATACATGGGCTTGATCGCTAGCATGAGGCTCTTCGCCCTGGCGAAGCGGCGCCGCTAGCGGGATAGTAAATAATGCGGCCGCGGCCAGAGAGAACATCGCAGTTGTCCAGTTGAACGTGCCGATGAGTGCTTGTGTCAAGGGTGCAAATAAGAATTGTCCAAAAGAGCTGCCAGCGTTGATGAAGCCGCCTGCAAATGCCCGCCGCTCCTCAGGAATGTGCCTTGCAATTGCTCCAAAAAGCAGCGCAAAGCTTCCTGCACCTGCGCCAGCAGGACTGATCACGCCCACCGTTGCGATCAATCCCCACTCCGAGCTAACATAAGGAGTCAGCCCCATTCCAGCAGCAAGAAGTACCGCGCCAAAAACAACCACCCGAGCTGAGCCCCACTTATCAGCAACAGCTCCGAACACAGGTTGTACAGCACCCCAAACCAATTGACCAATGGCAAACGCAAAGCTAATGGAAACAATACTTTGCCCTGTAGACATCACCAACGGTGAAACAAATAGCCCAGTTGATTGGCGGATTCCCATCGAAATCATTAAAATAGCTGCAGCGCTCAGTATAAGTACCCAGGGTGATTGTCTCGATTTCTTTATTGGTTTCACTCTCCCATCATTCACCTATATGTTTATCGATTTCTCATAACAATAAAAAGGGGTCTCTTTTCCCAGAAAGTTCATGGCGCCAACTCTTCGATAGCCGCATCGCTCAAATAACTTCTGTGCATTCGTGTTCAGAGAATTGGTGTCAGTCTTTAAGTAATTTATCTGAGCTTGACTTGCCAAGCATTCGGCATGTGCAAGAAGTTCTGTACCAACACCATTTCCCCGGCAATTAGTGTCAACAGCCATTCTGTGAATGACCAAGGCTAAGCAGTCCTGTGACCAAGGCAGTTCGTTATATTCCAGCGGCTCGACGCGGTTGATACAGATGAATCCAGCGAGCCGGCTATCCCGATCCACAGCGAAAAGTTCTCCTTTCTCAATATCTGTCGCAAAGTTACTTGCCTGAGGATAGGTTTCATCCCACTGTGTATTATTATAATTGCGCATTTCCTTGATCGTCTTTTGTACAATATCCATAATGCAAGGAAGGTCGTCTATTTTTGCTTGCCTGATCACAGTAATCACCTCTATAAATTTTTCACCCAATGAGCAAGCCGCTCTAAGGCTCCCATCTTCTATAAGTGGAGCAAAGAGCGGCTAAGTCCCTGGATAAGTGCGACTAGGATTCAGATGGAGTTAAGGCTCCGTCTGAATCAAGTCTTCTTTACTATCTTCCACTCCGCCTCAATGTTTTCCCGCATTTTTTTCAATAGACGATACGCCTCAGCCCTTTCATCTGAACTAAAATTGGAAAAACAAACCTCGATACAACGATTCTCTTCATCAATAACAAAGCGATACGTTTTCAAGGCTGTATCTGACGGAAACAAGTGCCACATTCGCTTATCGGCAAGACTCCTTTCCCTTAGAACATACCCCTCTTCGACTAATTTTTGTATAGTTTTAGTTGTCGTTGTCTTATCAACCCTTAACATGTTGGAAAGATCAATGAGATTAATCCCAGGATTCTCACATATGCGCGTCAGGAAGATAAACTGTCCTTTTTGCAGGTTCAGCTTTCTGAATTTGATATCACTTATTGAGTGAATTGAGCGGGCGACCGCACCTACTTCCCGAAGGATTTCGTTTTGCAACACGCTCAGAAAGCACCTCCACATTGTTGAACTTTCAACTTAATTATAAGAGAGAGATAGTTGAACTGTCAACTATCTCTCTCTTATCCAAGCTTCTTGTAAAAAACAAGCCTCAGCTCCGCATTCTGCAGGTATAAGAGTGTGAGCTCTAGATGCCTCTTTTTTTACGCTCTGCCAATCGGTTGAGTGTTTTCCGGAAATATCTCTACTCACGCTTTACTTCCCCTCCTGCGCCGAACTGCCTGTTATATCTGTTGTTTCAGTCCCTGTCACAACAGACAAAAGGCCAAGGAACATCGCAAGATGTTCTTTAACCTTCAATTCTTTGATTAGCCACATATAAAAGCTCATAGCTGCAGGTCATTTTGCCGTTCCGCTTATAAGACGCATTTTTCAAATGCCTGTTTTAGATCAGCAATAATATCATCAGCCGCTTCGAGACCGATACTGAAGCGGAGATGCCCATTTTTAAATTCATCCGGATAGAAATGATTTCTTTCATCATCCGGGCCGACATAAACGATCAGACTCTCATCATGGCCAATGGAAACAGCGGAAATAACTAATTCAAGGGAATTAACAAACATATTGTGAGTCGCAACATCTGCCTTCAACCCAAAAGCAATAACCCCCGAAAACATTGTCATCTGCTTTTTTGCCACTTCATGCTGAGGATGACTGGCAAGACCAGGATAGGCAACAAAGTCTACTGCGGGATATGATTCGAGAAATTGAGCAACTTTCATGGCGCTTTCGCTATGCTGTTTCATGCGTAAGGCAGTGTTACAGCACCGCGCATAATCAGCCATGCATTAAAGGGGCTGATAACGCCGCCTAAATTAACCATGGCCTGGCGCTTTATCTTATCAATAAGCTCTCTTCGTCCAATCACCGCTCCTCCCATAGCATCGCCGTGACCATTTATATACTTTGTCAGGCTATGGATGACAAGATCGGCCCCAAATTCAAGCGGGTGCTGCAAGAAAGGAGAAGCAAATGTGCTATCAACTGATAGTAAGGCGCCAACAGATTTGGCGATTTTTGCGATCTCCGCAATATCACTGATCCTGGTAGTCGGATTCCCCGGTGTTTCAATATGGATAATCCGTGTATTGGGTCGTACTGCTTTCCTTACCTGATCCAGGTCTGAAGTATCGACAAGACTAGTTTTTATCCCGTATTTGTCTGGAAAGTATTCATTTAACAGCCGATAAACTGCTATGTATGAAACATTAGAACAGATTATGTGCGCATCTTGATTCAAAAAAGTAAAAAACACACCTGCCAGTGCGGAAACACCGCTGCCTAGCACTACGCAGTCTTCCCCGCCTTCAAGAGCAGCTAATTTTTCCTGAAGATATATCTGATTTGCTGATGTATTTCTAGTGTATACTAACTGATCAGGATCACTCCAATCGAGAGTTGATGCATCTTCAGGCAGCCGATAACTATTGGCCATGGTGATAGGACGCCTTATGGCTCCTGTTTCTTTATCAATGCCATTACCTGAATGAACACACTTAGTTTGAAATCTAATATTTTCCTTATTACCCATTTAGATCCACTCCTCTCACTATGTTTGCAGGCGTAACGATCAAGATAATTAAAAGACCAGGGATGTACTCATACATTCCCTGGTCTTCAGCATTTCTGATCAACCACGACAATAAGATATTCTAGGAATAAACTAAACATCCTGCTAAATCCAATATTCATGCCATATAAATCTTTTCTGCAATCCCTGTGAAAATGGAAAACCCCGGTATTCTAGCTGTTAGCGGTTAATACCAGTCGAATTCCTAAACCAAACAAGGCGACAGCTAATAAAAGCAAAATCACCCGTGATTTTACTTTCCCTGATAACCGGGCTCCCAACTGAGCTCCCAGCACCGCTCCCGTACCAATGATAAGCGAAGGCTGTATTAGAATATTCCCTGCCACATAATGAGAAATCACGCCAAAAAAGCTGGAAATAGCTAAAACAACCTGCGAGGTTGCGGTGGAAATTGAGGTGGGAAAGCCGAGCAGGTAAACCATAGCCGGGACCTGGATAATTCCGCCGCCAACGCCAAAAACACTGGACACAAATCCCACTAACACGCTTAGAAGAATCCCCGCCGTTCGGTTATACGTAAACTTCTCTTTGTCAAACTCTTTCTCCGCACCTTTTGGCGACCGACGAAAAAACATCACTGCAGCAATAATCATCAAGAGAATGCCAAAGGCAATACGGAAACTCGCATGGGTAAAATATTGTGCAAGATAACCACCGGCTAACGCGCCTGGGATTGAGGCTAAACTGAATCGAATCACTGCGTCGTAATAAACCTTTTTCTGCCTGATATAAGCAATTGAGCCTGATATACCATTAAGAAGAACAATTGCCAAGGAGGTACCAACCGCAAGTTGCGGCGACCAATGAAGTATAAGTATGAAAAAGGGGACAAGAATAATGCCACCGCCAACCCCTACGAGGGTACCAAAGGCGCCAACAGAAAAGCCTATTGCAAACAAGAAAAAACTAGTAATCATATCTCCTTCTCCTTGGTCTATTCAAATATTCTTAGGGTTAGCCATTGTATCTTTCAGCTGTCCTAAGTTTTGTATGATATGCGCCAGCTACCACTCCACCGATTTAACATATTCAATGTAGCATTTATACAGGTCCTTTAGTTCCTTTCGTATGAACTTTATTAGGTTGCAAAGCCGCCCACGAATGGTTACCGGTTCCAAGTTGCCCTGCACAATGTTCTCCCCCTTTTGTTTTTTGTATGGCATTAAGGAAAAATAAGAGGCCAAAAGTATAAATACTTTTGGCCTTTGGTCGTTCCAATCAGCTCTCTTGTACTTATTAATTATACAGAACCGCTTTATTAAGATCCCCGCAAAAAATCAAATCTGATACTCAACAGCAGAACTTTGGTTGTCCTGCAAAAATCTGATCCTCCTAAACTTGGCAAATTCAAGCCACTTATTCGCAAAAGCAGCTAAGGTGTTTTCAGCAGCACTTACTCTGTCAAGATCGTCTGCCAGCTTGCTGAGGTCTTCCTTAGAGTTAAGCCGTATTAAGGAGCCTCTGGAATCAATAAGAGGAACAGAGTCATAGCCATATTCACGAAGCCGAATGATATTCTCAAGTCTTGACTTCCTTATCGTTGCGACAAGCTGGGTTGGAAGATCCAAGACATCAATATTGTCCGGATATTCATAGGTCTTGCCAGCCGTAGGAACAGCGTCACCCACGCCAAACGTATGCGGCCTGCCAAGTACCTTTTGGATAGTGCCTTCAGATAGAACAAAATAATACTCATCAAAGCAGGTTACTACCATTAAACGGTCATTTTTTACGAGCGTAGTATGAACTTGTATTTCGTTCGCCAATCCCGAAACGATTCCGCCGCCGCAGACATCATAACCATCAATGATAACGAATCGTCCTGTATGCTGATTATTTTTAAATTCATCTATACAGATTTGCTTCTTTGTCCGGATAACGACCTCTGCGACATCATTTGTTTTTACGCTGTCGGCGTTTTCGATTGTTTCCAGACTCGTCGCGTCAATCGCCTTGTTGATTGAGTATATTTCACACTCAACTTCCTGGGTTACCAGCTTAAGTTTATATTCTTTATGCTTTACCAGCTCAGCTTTTCCCATCCAAAAAAGACTCGCCTTAAATATATCAGTAACCAAAGACGTATCGTGTGCATGAACGATAAATTCGCCTCTTTGATTGAAAAACTCATCCTCGAACGTGATGCCAACAGACATGCCGGCACTTGCGCTTTGGTGATTGTCTTTTTCAACCCATTGCTCGATAGTTTTTATCCGGGTTACCTTGTTGCTGGGTAAAATCCGAATCTCATCCCCTACCTGTAGAGCGCCTGACTCGATTCTTCCTGCTATAATTCTGCGGTGATCGAACTTGTAGACATCTTGTATCGGGAATCGTAACGGCTTTCCTTCTAATCCTTTATCCTTTTCAAACAAGTCTAAGGCGGTAAGCAAAGACTCGCCTTTATACCAAGGCATTTTTTCAGACCGCGATGTTATGTTTTCGCCATGAAAGGCGGAGATAGGTATATACTTTAACGGAAAAACGTGGAGGTTACTGAGAAATTCATTCATAGTATGTTTAATCTCATTAAAGCTTTCTTCGGAGTAACCGATCAAGTCCATCTTGTTGACCAGTACGTATACCTTTTGTATCCCCAGAAGCGATAAGATGTAGCCATGCCTTCTCGATTGCTCCTGTATCCCTTCATTGGCATCAATGATCAGCAGAGCGGCCTCCGCACTAGCCGCGCCAGATATCATATTTTTGAGAAATTCCTTGTGCCCGGGCGCATCAATAATCACGTAATCACGCTGCTGGGTGTGGAACTGCAGTTGAGTGGTATCAATCGTAATTCCCTGCTTTTGTTCTTCCTCGAACGCGTCAAGCAAATACGCGTATTCAAAGGGCTTGCCTTTCTCCTTAGAGATCCTCTTTACCCTGTCTACAGTGCCCTCCGGCAAGGATTTGGTATCATAGAGCAACCTGCCAATTACGGTCGATTTTCCATGGTCTACATGGCCAACAACCACTATCTTAAGTGTTTCTCTATCTATGTGCATAAAAAAATCCTCCATCCCGTTCTCATACTACTATGAGAGTTACATGTACCCATCCTTACGAAGTTTCTGCATGGCGTACGAGTCTTCCTGATCCTGAGCTCTTCCTGCCCGCTCGCCCACTTTCGTGTTTTTCAGTTCCTCAATGATCTCTGCAATTGTTACTGCGTTGGAATCAATTTTCCCGGTGCACGGAGCACAGCCAAGACTTCTATACCGCTTACCTTCTTTGGCAAAATATAAATCAACGACAGGAATATTTTCTCTTTCGATATATGACCAGATATCAATTTCATTCCAATGCAGAATCGGGTGTACCCTGATATGGTTCCCTTTAGGAAAGTCTGTCTTAAACTGATCCCATAACTCTGGCGGCTGATTCGTATAATCCCATTCAGAATCCTTATTTCGTTCGCTAAAGACCCGCTCTTTAGAGCGAGAGCCCTCTTCATCCCTTCTGATCCCTAGAATCAGGCCTTCAAACTCGTAGCGGGTAACCACCTGCTGAAGCCCGTCGGTTTTTAACGCCTTACAGCAGACTAATCTTCCTTGCTCCGGGCCCATCCCTGCCTGTAACGCAGCTTCATTTTTATGCACAATTAAATCGAGATCATATTTTTTGACCATTTCATCTCTAAATGTAATCATTTCCGGTATTTTGTATGTTGTATCGACATGAATGAATGGAAAAGGGCAATGGCCAAAAAAAGCTTTCTTTGCGAGCCAAAGCAAAACGGTTGAGTCTTTGCCGATTGACCACAACATCCCCAGCTTGCCAAATTTCTTATAGGCTTCCCTCAATATATAGATACTTTGCGCTTCTAAACTGTCTAAATGATCCACTTGTTTCCCTCCTCAGTATGCATTGGCCTGGCGTTTATCGGTCGTGATAACCTTTTTGCCGCCTTCTGGGTCGATAATGATCCAATGCAGCAGACTCTCTTCCTGGAGCGTATATAAAAAACCGCCCGTTCCGCCAATATCGGCTCCCAGATAATAGCGAATTGCGTTAAAAGCGCACTCCTTCACACAGGACGTGCAGCCCCAACAGTCTTTAGGATATCGAATCTCGGTTTTGCCGCTGCAGTCTTTATATAACAGGTTACCCGGACAAACTTCACGACACTTGCCACAACCATTGCATTTTTGTCTATCGATCTTGATGCTCATAGACTTCATCCTTTTTTATCAAGTCGCGCAGAAGTATCTTGACTTCCCCTGCTTTAAATTGTGAGTTGATATACTTCAACCAATGCTCATCATCCCGTTCAGGATAATCGGTATTTTCCTGGAAACAGTGCCATCGTGTCTCATGCCTTGCTTCGAGATGCCGGATCAGTACTTGGCACACATAGAGGCGGTCTATTACCTCGTGAATCAGCATCAGTTCATGTAAATCCTTGGCTTTTACATGTCTGACAACTGCCAGCAATTCTTTGATGCGCCGCTCCGCTAACTCCAATTTCTGTTTATTAAAGGAATAGCCTGTGGAAATACCGCCCGCATACACATCCATCGTCTTCTGCATCGCTTCTTCGATGTCTTCAATGCTGTACAAAGCAGCCTCATCGGCAAAAAAATGGGTAATATCCGCCAGCTTCGCGCTAATATCGGCGTGATCCGGTACTATGGCTGATTTTCCCGCCACATAGTGCAATGCAGAAAAAGCGGCTATCTCTCCTTCCGCAAAACAACCGGTAACATATTTCTGGGGACTGCCGCCTGCCACATCGCCTGCGGCGTAAAGCCCGGCGAGGGTAGTTCCCCGGTTGGTGTCAACCCAATAACCGCTGGCCGTATGTCCGCCAACAATATACGGCTCAGTACCCTCAATCTCAACATTTTTGCTGGCAGGCCCGTTCTCACTTTCCAGCCACCGCAACGTTTGAGCGGGAGCCATATTCAGGTATGCTTTGTAAAGCTCTCTCTCCTCGTTAGTCGTAATTCCTGCGGTTTTTAGATAACAGGGGCCCCGGCCTTGCTTGTTTTCTTCAATTGTTGAGTACAGCCGATTAGCGGTGGTAAGTGTTCCGTATTTCCGTTCGTACTCTTCGCCGGCGCTATTAACTTGTTTAGCCCCGACGCCTTGCGCGATAGTTCCGGTAGGAGCTATCGTGTCCTTACATCGCAAAGCAATAAATCGCATTTCAAAGGTTGTCATTTCTGCCCCAGCCCTTATGCCCATCGCGTAACCGGCGCCTGTATTGAATGGACAATACCACATTTTGTGGCGTGAAAAGCCCGGATTATTCGGCCGGTACAGCCCGGCGGCGCCACCGGTGGAGCAAATTACCGCTTTGGCTGTTATCACGTAAAGAACCTTTTCGTCCAGTGAAAACCCGTAAGCGCCGATTACCTTCTGATCCTGAACAATATAGTCAAAGATATTCACCCTGTTCATCACTGTGATACCCGGGTGCTGACGAACAGCGTCAGATAAAATAGTTTTTATATTTTCACCATTGATTTTTATGTTTCTGGTTCCCCGGGAAACATAATTGCCGGCTTCATCCTTTTGGATGACAAGGCCAAGCGCTTCCAGCTTATGAGTAACGCTGTTAAGCCGCTTGGCGATAGTGTAAACCAGATCTTCCCTGATCACAGCTTCCGAGTCGTTCCTCACATACTCCAAATAGGTTTCCGGACTTTGCCCTGGCACGATATAGGCGTTTAAAGCATTTACCCCAGCCGCGAGACAGCCGCTGCGTTTAATGTTAGCTTTTTCGGCAATAAGCACCTTTGCTTCAGAGTTTTCCGCAATCGTGATGGCGGAAAAGCAGCCTGCAGTTCCGCCGCCAACAATGAGAATATCTGTCTCCACTACTCTTGCTTCAAAGTTCACCGATCCAGAGACCTCCTTTGTACGAAAAGATCATGCCAACATTTGCACCATAATTTTTTAGAAGTAAGGAATGTATAAGTTTTTTGAGACTGCAAAGCTAGATAAAACAAGGGCCGCCGCTCACAGAAGAACGATACCGTAGAGTACACAGAGGTCGCAGAGTGGACACAGAGGGAACGAATGCGTTATGGTATTTTCTATAGGAAACCGTATCACCCTCTGCGGGTACCCTCTGTGTTGCTCTACGTACTCTGCGGTTAACGTTCTCCGTCCTCATCCGTTCTCTAAAAGGACCGACGCAGCGATGCTAATCCGTTTTAGCAATACACGTGCTGTAAGGTCTCATAGGCAACGACGGTTTTTCTTATATACAATAATCATTGATAAAAATCTTCAAATCTTTGGGCTTAACAAACACAGCTTCGCCGCTTTTTAGCCGAAGCTCGTGGTAATGCTCTTTGCTCAGCTCTGCTTCGACTAACTCCCCCGTATCCTCCCGCTTTAGCTCCAGATGAACCGTCGGACCGACACTGCGGATAAATAAAATCCGCGCCGGAATGAAGTCTGGCTCGCTGGTTGCACGAACAATTTCAATATTATAAGGACGAACATAACTGATCGCCTGCGTATCGAGTGTATTGGCATATTCAGGCGCATCGATCTCGATCGAGCCGATCCGCACCCGGCCTTGATGAATACGGCCATGAAATAGGTTCACATTGCCAAGAAAATCGTAAACAAACGCATTTTTAGGGTTCTCATACACTTCTTCCGGTGTACCAAGCTGCTCGATAACGCCTTGATTGAGGATGACGATGCGGTCAGCCACATCCAGTGCTTCTTCCTGATCATGAGTAACAAAGACACTGGTGACCCGAAGCTGATCGTGGAGCTGCCTCAGCCAGCGCCGCAGCTCCTTACGGACCTTTGCGTCCAGAGCCCCGAAGGGCTCATCGAGCAGCAGTACCTGAGGCTCTACTGCCAAAGCCCGCGCCAGAGCAACTCTTTGCCGCTGTCCGCCGGAAAGCTGTGTTGGGTAACGGGAGGCCAGTCCTTCTAATTTAACTAAACTGAGCAAGTGGTTTACCTTGTCGGCGATTTCGCTTTTGGTCGGACGAACTTTACGCGGACGGACATTCAAGCCAAATGCAATGTTATCAAAGACATTCATATGGCGAAATAGTGCATAATGCTGGAATACAAAGCCGACTTGACGCTGCTGAATATTCCGGCTAGCCGTATCTTCGCCGTTAAATAAAATAGATCCCTGATCTGCTGTTTCTAAACCGGCGATAATGCGCAGCAAAGTAGTTTTTCCTGATCCCGAGGGGCCTAAGAGAGCAACCAGCTCTCCGGTCGGAACAGTCAAATTTATATCTTTCAATGCGGTAAATGCACCAAATTTTTTATTGATATCAACAATATCAATGCTCATGGTTAACCCTCCCTACTCAACGCGCATCGGTTGTTGGCCGTTTCGTTTCCTGCTGCACTTTCCACTCTACGAAATTCTTAACAACCAACGTAAAAATTGCCATTAATGTCATTAGTGAAGCAACCGCGAAGGCAGCAACAAACTGATATTCGTTATACAAGATTTCTACGTGCAGCGGCAACGTATTCGTATAGCCGCGTATATGCCCCGAAACGACCGATACCGCGCCAAATTCGCCGACTGCCCTGGCGCTTGTGAGAATAACCCCATAAAGCAATGCCCATTTGACATTAGGGATAGTTACATGCCAGAACGTCTTCCAGCCATTTGCGCCCAAGGTTAAGGCAGCCTCTTCCTCCGCCGTACCCTGGGAGTGCATCAGAGGTATCAGTTCTCGGGCAACAAAGGGAAACGTAACAAATACAGTCGCCAAAATGATGCCAGGTGTGGAAAATACAATTTTTATCCCATGCGCTTCTACCCAAGCGCCAAAGATTCCCGGTCTGCCGAAAAGAAAGACAAAGACCAAACCAGCGATCACCGGCGAAATCGCAAACGGCAGATCAATAAGCGTAATCAGGAAGTTTTTTCCTTTAAACTCAAACTTAGCGATAGCCCAGGCTGCGGCTAAGCCAAAAATTGTATTCAACGGTACGGCAATAGCTACGGTTAACAGAGTAAGCTGAATCGCCGCCAGTGCATCTGTTTCGAGAACCGCCTTAAAGTATAGAGCTATCCCGCCCTCCAAAGCCTTAGTGTAAACGGCGATAAGGGGGATAACCAGCATCAGCCCAAGAAAAACAAGGGCGATACTGGTTAATATCCAACGAATGGGCGACAGCTCGGCGATAGCTGTAGAACGAGGCACAGGGGCTGATCCGGACTTGAGAGCAATATTTCCTGCCATACTACCGCCTCCTAATTTAATGTGCGCCGGTTGCTGCTCCACCATTGCAATAGGTTAATCAGAAACAGCAAAACAAATGAAACAATGAGCATAACAGCTGCAACTGTACTGGCGCCAGCATAATCATATTGTTCGAGCTTGATCATGATCAGGAGAGGGGTTATCTCGGTACGCATAGGCATATTTCCGGAAATGAAGACAACAGATCCATATTCCCCCAAGGCACGGGCAAATGCTAATGCGAAGCCGGTTAATAATGACGGCAGCAATTCCGGAAAAATCACCTTAGTAAACGTCTGGAATCGATTTGCCCCCAGGCAAGCCGCCGCTTCTTCCACTTCATTGTCTAATGTCTGCAAAACAGGCTGGACCATCCTTACGACAAACGGCAAGCCAATAAAAGTGAGCGCAACTACGACGCCAATGGGGCTAAAGGCTATTTTAATGCCCAGCAGTTCAAAGTACTTGCCAAGCCAGCCATTTTGCGCATAGAGAGTCGTTAGAGTAATACCGGCGACGGCGGTTGGCAGAGCAAAAGGAAGATCTACCAACCCGTCGATAATCCGTTTCCCCGGAAAGGTATAACGCACTAAGACCCAGGCTACCAACAGACCGAAAACTGCGTTAATGCCAGCGGCAATAAGCGACGCCCCAAAACTCAATTTATAGGATGCAACCAGCCTCGGCTCAGTGGCTATACTCCACAACTGGGCCCAGCCGATCCCTGCAGTTTTGATAAATATCGTCGCTAACGGGAGCAGCACGAGTATTCCTAAGTACAGCAACGTGAATCCCATAGTCAACCCAAAGCCTGGCAAAATACTGTGCTTTTTGATTGCAAACGATTTAGATAGCATAGTCCATTCCTACTTTGCTATTTTTTTGGCGTATAAATCTGATCGAAGATACCGCCATCGCCAAAATGTTTTTTACCAGCCTGGCCCCAGCCACCCAGCAATTCATCGATTGTAAACAGAGAGAGCTTAGGAAATTGATTAGCATACTTCTTAGCTATCGTTTCATTGCGCGGACGGTAAAAGTTCTTTGCAGCAATTTCTTGCCCCTGATCGCTATAGAGGTACTGAAGGTACGCATTAGCTACTTCGCGCGTTCCCTTTTTGTCTACACCCTTATCAACTACGCTAACCGGCGGTTCAGCAAGAATGCTGACAGATGGAGCAACGATATCGAATTTATCCTTGCCAAGCTCGATGGTAGCCAATAACGCCTCATTTTCCCAGGCAAGCAATACATCGCCGATACCCCGCTCGACAAAGGTCGTGGTTGATCCCCGGGCGCCTGTATCAAGCACAGGAACATTTTTATAGATTTTAGCCAGGAACTCCTTGGCCTTGCCTTCATCATTGTTATTCTGCTTCAGCGCATAGCCCCAGGCTGCAAGATGATTCCAGCGTGCGCCGCCTGATGTTTTAGGGTTAGGAGTAATTACCGATACGTCAGGTCTGATTAAGTCATCCCAATCTTTGATATTCTTGGGATTGCCCTTGCGCACTAAGAATACGATCGTAGAAGTATAGGGAGTGGAATTGTTGGCTAGCCGTTTCTGCCAGTCTGCCGGAATCAGCCCTGCTTTATGAAGCTCATCAATATCATCAGACAAGGCTAATGTGACAACATCAGCCTCCAGACCTTCGATCACAGAACGGGCCTGCTTTCCGGAGCCCCCATGCGACTGTTTTATCGTAACAGTCTGTCCAGTCTTTTCCTTCCATTGCTTAGCAAACGCATCATTGAATTCTTTGTATAGCTCACGGGTAGGATCATAGGAAACGTTAAGCAATGTAACCGGTTCCTTGGCAGCCGGTTTTCCCTTGTCTGCCGCCGCCTCTTGTTTGGCGCCGCAACCTGCCAAACTGAAGGCAAGCAGCAACAACGCGATAATAAGCAGGCCAAACCTCCTGATTCCGGATTTTTGCGGCCGATTTGATAAAATTGACATAGCGAACATCCTCCTCTTTTTTTGATAATTTTTAATAACAAAGAGACTAACCACTTTTCATGGTTAGTCTCCAGTTTTCTGGTCGACCATTGTCGTTCGATTATACATCGCTTATATATAATATACTATGCTCCGGAACTGTAAAAAGCGAATCTATCTTCCATACTTCATTCTACGACTCGCCCTGGAGCGAGATTTGATAGATAAAAAAAAGAGATTAACCACATGTGTGGTTAATCTCCAGTTATCTGGTCGACTAAACCGATTACCCTAATGGTTGAATTATAGACTGTGTTTTTCCCGTTGTCAATGCCTTTTTCACAACTCAGAATAATCTACTCTTTTTGTAGTGCAGTAGACGTTCACATTACGAATGAGCGATGCTGCGTTTCTCCAACATGACCCGGGTAAGCAACAAAGAAATCACCCGCTTGTCTTTAACATGCCACCAGGCGTTGAACTATGACAGCAGCAAGGCAGATATCTTTCCGCAGCCATTTTCGCTGCATTCAGTTCTTGGTCGGTAGGTGAACGCCGATCACTAAACTTATGTTGAGGAACAAGTGGCATAATATTCATGAATCGCGCACCAACCTGGGCAGCTACTTTAGCCACTTCACTGATATGGTGATCGTTGACGCCAGGAATTAATACAGTATTTATTTTCACAGCCATTCCCAAATCAGCTGTTGCACGGATCCCCGCTACTTGGGCAAGAATCAGCCAACGAGCCGCTATTTCACCAGTCATATACTTGTTGTCATGTAAGACATATGAACAAATCTGCGCCAGTATTCCGACGTTAACGGCATTCATATTGACGCTAATCATATTAACTCCTGCTTCAGCCAACGCCTCTGCCTTTTCGCGCAGCAGCAAACCATTGGTGTTTAGGCATTTGCCTAACTTGGGGTACTTAGAGTGTACAAGGCGAAACGTTTCTAAAGCATGAGGGCTAGCCAGAGTATCTCCCGGACCGGCAATGCCGACCGTGATAATCTCCGGCCACAAGGCCAATGCGTCGTCTAATACCCTAAAGGCTTGGTCAGGTCTCAGTATAACGCTGTTAGACTGATTTTGTTCTTTATTCAAGCCACGCTTACAGAAGTGGCATTGAATGTTGCAAACCGGGCTCACTGGCAGATCAATTCGCCCACAATTAGGGTTCACTTCTTCACGCAAGTAGGGATACTTCTGAAAAAATTGTTTATATTGAGTTTCTGAGCGAGGGGCAGTATGCGGCTTCATTCTCATTCCTCCTTTACTCTGATAAACAAAAAACCCAGCAGTCTCCGGCCTTTAGTTTGCTAATCAGCCCTTGTTAATTTTTCTCCGCCTCTCAGCCCAATGAAGGCATTATCTCAGCCTTAGTACAGTGTCAACTCTAATCCTTATATATTCTGGCGGTATATTTTCCGCAATACCGCGTTGTCGTCAATCGGCGCACTCTCGGTACGCCTCATTCCTCCGCCTTGCCTTGCGGGATATATTTCAAAATCGATATCATGCAATAACACAATTACTCTCCATTTGTCTTCGTCTGGTTCATTAAACAATTGGGCAAAGTGTTGCATAACCGCCTCAACGGTTAATGAATGCTTAAATTTCATTTTTTACATACTCTTGTAAAAGTAGAAATGCACTTTGTCGGTCAAACCTTTTCTCTGTCATGAAGATTCCTTCTTTCAAATTTTTTCTTCAAGCAAAGGCATCTTGTGCGGTCCCGGATTTCCCCGACAGTATGAAAGCTTCTCCAGGATACGGAAAAGGCCAAGGAAGCATAACATGTAGCTTCCTTGGCCTTCAGTTTTCTGATTAGCCGTATATACTAGTTTCAGATCTCACTTAGTTTAAATAATAGTACTAGTTTCTTTCACCGTCAAGAGGCTTTATGCGCATGCGCTGGATTCATTTATAAAAAATGAAGTTAAATCGTTCGGAAATCTATTTTTCAAATCCGGTAAATCTGCTCCTGTATGACCTCGCCAAGCGTTTGTATCCCCTGCTTTATCTTGTCACAATCAGCAACAGCAAAGCTTATTCGCAAATAGCTGTCAATGGGACGACGGGGAAAGAAAGCAGTCCCTGCCGTTAACAACACTTTTTTATCTCTCGCCTGCTGTACAATCTTTTCGGCGGACAATCCTTTAGGCAGTTCCAGCCAGCATGTCAGACCGCCATGCGGGCTATGGCAAGTGACCTCCGGCAGATACCGGCTAATCGCATCTAGAGTCGCTTGGTAACGTTCTGCATAGAGATTACGTACACTGGCGATGTGTTTGTCCCAGACGCCTTTACGCAGATATAAATCAAAAGCGCGTTGCGTCAGTCCTGCTGTAGAAATATCAGAATGGTGCTTAACTGACATAATCGTATTTGCCAAATGCGGCGGAGTTACTAAAAAGGCCAAACGCAAACCAGGCATGAACAGTTTAGAAAAACTTTTAAGATAAATCCCGCGCCCATCACGGTCAATGGCTTTTAACGGTGCCAGGCTACTGTTAGAAAAATTGAGTTCACTAATATAATCATCTTCCAAAACAATCGCATCATAATATCTTGCCAGACTCATTAGCCGGCTGCGTTTATTCAGGGAATAGGACCAGCCTGTAGGGTTCTGGATATTTGGCATGACATAAAGCAATTTAGGCCGGAAACTGCGCAACTTTTGTTCAAGCTCGGCAATATTAATACCATCTTCTTCCATGCTAATTTCAATAATTTTGGCCCCCCGCGAACGGAAAGCTGCAATTGCCCCAGGGTATGTAGGGCTTTCGGTAAACACATAGTCTCCATAACGTAAAAGCGCCTTAGCAACAATATCAATCCCCTGCTGGGCTCCAGAAATGATCTGCATATTTTCGGGTATAGAATTAACCCCTTGGGGTTTCAAATAAAGCGATATGGCCTCCCGAAGCGGATAGTAGCCCTGCCCCTCTTGATAGGTGAAGGCATATCCTTTATCCCTGTCGATCACTTCAATCAGCACACTTTTAAAATCTTCAATCGGTACCATTTCAGGATCAGGAGTAATACTAGCCAAATCAATGCAGTCATTAGCAATTGGCGCTATGCTATCAGCAAGAGTTTCAGCAAAGGCTTCCATGTCTGTTTCGAAAACAGTCTGCTCCGCTTCAGCAAGGACTTGATCATGAATTTCAGCAACATAGCTGCCACTGCCGGCACGGGAAAAAATATAGCCGTTTTGTTCTAGCAGCTTATAGGCATTAACGACTGTGCCCGGATTAACCGTTAAAAAGGCTGCGAACTTTCGAACAGGCGGCAAAAGGTAGCCATGACTTAGTTTTCCCTGTAAAATTAGCTCTCGCAACGCGCCATACAGCTGAACATATAGCGAATCTTTATTGTCTTTACTCAACTGTATCGATACAAAATCAAAAAATTGCTCATTCATCTTGTCAGGCCGTCCTTTGTTTGCTAAACTAATAAAAATTTATTGCCGGCAGTACAAAACTGTATCGGTACAATTGATTGTATCAGAATAAGACGAGAAAAGCGAGGGGTTATCATGGATAACAGATATGAACTAAACAAGAACCTAGCACAAATGTTAAAAGGCGGCGTCATTATGGATGTCACCAATGCCCAACAGGCAAAAATCGCTGAAGCAGCCGGCGCTGTAGCGGTTATGGCGTTAGAGCGAGTACCTGCCGATATCCGCAAGGATGGCGGCGTAGCGCGCATGTCAGACCCGAAAATGGTCAGAGAGATTAAGCAGGCAGTTTCCATCCCGGTTATGGCCAAAGCCCGTATTGGTCATTTTGTCGAAGCCCAAATCCTAGAGGCAATCGGTATTGACTATGTTGATGAGAGCGAAGTGCTAACTCCTGCCGACGACCTGTATCATATTAATAAAAAAGAATTTAAGATTCCCTTTGTCTGCGGCGCCAGAAATCTCGGTGAAGCGCTGCGTCGAATCGGCGAGGGAGCCGCAATGATTCGTACCAAAGGCGAGGCCGGCACCGGCAATGTAGTTGAAGCAGTCCGCCATATGCGTACCATGTCTGCCGATATGCGGCGAGTCAAAGCAGCGCCCAAAGAAGAGTTGATGAGCATTGCCAAAGAAATGGGAGCACCGTTTGATTTAATCGAATATGTATGGGAACACGGCAACCTGCCGGTCGTTAATTTCGCCGCCGGTGGCATTGCCACACCGGCTGATGCTGCCCTGATGATGCAGTTAGGCTGTGACGGCGTCTTTGTTGGCTCAGGCATATTCAAATCTGGTAATCCAGAGAAGCGTGCAAAAGCCATTGTTCAAGCTACTACCTATTATAATGATCCCGCTAAGCTTGCTGATATCTCCGAAGACTTGGGCGAACCCATGGTCGGCATCGAAATCGACAAGATTATTGAACAAGACCGGTTAGCTAACAGAGGGTGGTAACATGCTGACAATCGGCGTACTGGCGCTGCAGGGAGCGATTAAAGAGCATTTGGATCGGTTACAGAGTCTGCCGCAGGTAAAGGGAATACTGGTTAAAACCACGATGGAATTGGAAGATGTGGATGGCCTGATTCTCCCAGGCGGTGAATCGACCGCCATGGGCAAGCTGTTGCGTGAATTTGACCTTTTGGAACCGCTGACCGCAAAAATAAAAGCAGGCCTACCCGTCTGGGGAACCTGCGCCGGTATGATTCTGCTGGCTAAATCCATCAGTGGGCAGCCTGACAACCATTTGGGCGTCATGAATATTTGTGTTCAACGCAATGGTTATGGCAGTCAGTTGGACAGTTTTTCAGTCAACACGGTACTGCCGGATATAGCCAACACCCCTATTCCGCTGGTTTTTATCAGAGCTCCGTATGTAGAGAGCGTAGGTCAAGATGTAAAAATACTAGCTAAAATTGATGACAAAATTGTGGCCGTCGAACAGGATAACATGCTGGCAACAGCTTTTCATCCTGAATTAACGTCTGATTTGACTTTTCACAAATACTTCGCCGATAAAGTCCGCAAAGCACAGACGGCATAATATAAAAAAACCGGAGTACATGACTCGGATGAGTCGGTTACTCCGGTTTTTCTGTTTTGGGAAGTATGAACTTTTCTATTTAAACTTAACCGATTTTCACATCGGCAGCGGCTTCTAATTCCTTGTACATGCTGTCCGCACGAGATTTCAGCGATTTGGCCGACTTCTGCAGAGCGACAGCAAATTCTTCATCCTTTATCGACATCGCATTGATTCTTACATTATATAACGCAGCCGCCAACCCGGCATGAGCCATTGCGCCAGCTACAGCCGCGTCACTAGACGCGTTGGCATTGCCGTTGACTAAAGCCTGTTTTGATAATTCAAGCAAGGCTAGGCAATGCTCAGCCACAGATAGCGGCAATGCAGCAGCCTCTTTCAGAGCTAGCTGGATCACTTCACTACGATTGGTTTTTTCTGCATCTGTTGTTTTCGGTAAACGGTAAGCAGCCATCACTTGATTGAAAACAGCAGTATCTTTATCAATTAATCTGGTCAGTGTATCCTTCAATTCATCCACTTTGACCAACGCACCGCGCATCGCCACGTCCGCTGCGGCGTATTTTGCATTGCCTATCGTCAGCCGACACACCATGCCTACCAAGGATGCTCCTAATGCACCAGAAAGCGCAGCGACGCTGCCGCCGCCTGGCGCCGGCGAGTCAGAAGATAATTCGGCAATAAAACCAGCTACTGTTTGTTGGACTAGCATATTCTCCCCCTATTCAAACAGACGATTTTCAAGCACTTGCTTGCGGTCAAAGCCCTCTAACCGCAGATAGAACTCCGCAACATCAAGCAGCGCCTGCATTGGCGTCAAACCAACCAATTCGCTGCCAATGATATTGACGCCATAGCGGGCCGCTTCAGACTTAACCGTCTCAAACACACGAAACAGAGGAGTACCTGTATAATCAATCATGTTGATGGTGACTTGGGCGACATTACGGTCTTCGATCATGACGCCCAACGCCCTGACATACTTATATCCGCCTTTGGCTTCACGGATGCAGTTGGCAATCTTCTTGGCGATCTTGACATCGCTCGTACCAAGATTGATATTATACGCCACAAGGAACTGACGGGCTCCAACAACCGTAGCGCCTGCGCGCGGGTGCATTTTTGCCGGCCCGAAGTCGGGATGGCGCTCCGGTTTGACGATTTCCTGCTTCAAGCCCTCATATTGACCTTTTCGGATATCTGGCAGATTCTTGCGGGCTGGAGATTTGGCAGCCGCCTCATACAAATATACAGGAATGTTTAGCTTCTCAGCAATTTCCGCACCTAATTGCTCAGCTAATTCTACGCATTCTTCCATACTGACTTCGCTGATTGGAACAAAAGGAATTACATCCGTCGCGCCAATGCGCGGATGTTCGCCGTGGTGTTGTTCCATATCAATCAGTTCAGCTGCTTTGGCGCAGGCGTGGAAGGCAGCTGCTTTGACTGCCTGGGGTTCGCCCACTAATGTGACAACCACCCGGTTATGACTGGCATCTGGCTTGACGTCAAGAACCTTAACGCCGGAGACTGCCCGGGCCTCGCCGACGATTGCATCTATGACCTCAGGACGGCGGCCTTCACTAAAGTTAGGTACACATTCGACTAGTTTTAGCATGATGATTCTCCTTTACAGCAATAAGCTCCCATTATTTTGCGTATATGTTGATGCACCAGATGACAAACGGTTGATAAAAAACGTCAATAAGAAACGCACCAACAATAGGAACGATAATCAACGCTTTACGCGACGGACCGTATTTCTCCATAATGGTGGTCATATTCGCCACCGCTGTCGGTGTTGAACCGATGTCATGGCCGATTAATCCGGAACACATAACTGCCGCATCATAGTTTTTACCAAGGATTCTAAATATCACGATATAGGTGAGTACGACCAGAACAACCGTTTGCACACATAATACGATGATCAGAGGCAATGCCAGTTCAGCCAGTTCCCAAAGTTTGAGGGTAACCAGGGCCATGGAAAGATAGATGCCCAAGCAGATATCTCCTAGTTTATCGTTAAACTCCATGCTGTACTTGTAAAAATGATATTTTTCGTTGAGATTGCGAACTAGAACAGCAAAGAACATCGCGCCGACATAGGTGGGGATTGTCATGCTAATCAATTTGCCGAGCCAGCCAACGATAACAGATCCAAGAGTCATGCACAGAAGCAGGGCGGTTATGTTTTTCATAGTATTGCCATAATCCATTTCCACTTTTATGGTTTCTTGATAACCGCTGGTATCGATAGTGAAGTTATCGTCAAGGTTTGGTTTCAAATCGTATTGGACGACCAGCCTCCTACCGAGCGGTCCGCCGATCAGACTGGCTACAACGAGTCCAAAGGTTGCAGACGCTAAGCCGACTAGACTTGCTCCGGGGAAGCCCATTCCCTCGAGCGTCTGCCCGTACGCCGCGGCTCCGCCATGTCCGCCAACTAGTGCGATCGGTCCAGATATGATGCCATAGACCGCATGTAAACCGACCATTGGGCCTAAGCCGATGCCAATTCCCGTTTGCATTATGGTTACACCCACATTAACCACCCAGTACAAGAGAAGCAGCTTGCCGCCTGTCAGCAGAACTTTGAGGCTTGCTCCTAAACCGACCGTTGTAAAGAAAGCAAGCATAAAGGCTCCCATGAAAGTGGAATCAAATTTGAATGCTACCGCGCCACTTAAATAGAACATAAAGTTGATGAATACAAAAATAAATCCACCGACGACAGGAGCAGGTATACAAAACTTTTCTAGCGGTGGCACCTTTTTTTTCACCCAGTAACCGACCATTAACAGTATGGCTGCCAAAGTCATAGTGCCGATATTATCAAAGGTGAAGGTCAATACCGATTTAATAATTTCAAATTTCATATGGACTACTAACTCCTCTACTTTTTTATTTTGGGAATCCCTTTTTAGCTTTTATCAAATAAAGAAGATCATTTCTTGCCCCCTTTCTGATGACATATGTTCATATATCATAATTGCCCTTATGAAAGACATATGCAGTTCCTTTAAGCATGATGATATGCTGCGTGAAGTTTTCAAAATCGCTTGGCCTCAGCATTGGAATTACGAGTTCCATAGCTTAAAGGCAAAATGAGTAAAAAAACTCCACGCCTGCATTTTCAAGTCTGATAAGCACAGAAGCTAAAAATTAAAAACCGGAATACCTGACTCAGACTGAGTCGGATACTCCGGTGTTCTTATACTTTACGATAATATACAGCTGCTACCAAGTCTTTCCGCACGCGAATCAGCAACAGATCAACTGCCTACAGCCCTCTTTTCTCTAACCATCGGAACAAGAAAACCGTCCCTAGTAAAAACGGTACAATGATCAACCAATGATTGACGCCTAAAATTTGAGGAATAGTAATTTTGCCGTAATTACCCCAAGTAAGAACAGTCTTTTCTAAGTATGGATAGGCTTCAGCATATAACCCTGCCCCGACCAGCATACCTAAAATACCCCAAACAGAATCCCATCGTCCTTCACCCAACGCTCCCAAGGAAGTGCCCGGGCAGTAGCCAAGCAATCCCCAGCCTAAGCCGAACAGTAAGCCGCCGATAATGACCCCGCCTAGGATGGTAGGCTTCAAGGACAGCTTTACCAATCCCAGATCATAGAGCAGATAAACGCCGACCATGGCTACAGCGACATGGGACAGCATAAATTTGACGATGGTCATATCCTGCAGCCGCAGGGCTGCAATCTGCTTGTCATAACGCAGCACACGGCCCTTCTGCAGAAAGATGCCAAACAAAACACCGGTAATCAGACCATAAATCAAATCCATTACTTTCCACCACCTTTATAAAGCCAATTCGCCGAAATCAGGCCGCCGATGAAGAAACTGGCTAGCGCAATAAATCCGCTGACTGCAAGCTGCAGCGAACCGCTTAAGCCATGCCCGCTAGGGCAGCCGTCGGCAAGCCGCGCGCCGAACATGGCCACAATTCCACCGATAAAGGCAATTTTTGCCCTTGGCGTGATGTGTGGCCCAAACTGTTCCTGCCACATAGTAGGAACTGCCTGCCAGCGAAAACTGCCGGATGACTTCGCTGCCACGAATGCCCCGAGGGCAACGCCTATAACGAACATCCATTGCCAGTCAATCATTGGTACTTCCTTGATAAAGTAAGGCATGCTTGCGACCCGTTCAGGAGAAAAGATCTTCTCCAGCATTCCGGTCGTACGGACAAAAGTTGTCGATGCACCAAGGTATTTACCAACAAACCAAACAGAGCCTATTGACACCAAGCCGCTGAGTGCCCCGGCAAGATAAGGGCTCCAGCCTCTGTCTTGTTTCATATAACTCCCTCCCAACTTTTTCATATGAAAACCAGTTCATCATAATACTGATATTCATATTACTGTTTAATGTTACAAAACTTCTATGCTATCCTAACAATGCTCTTCATTCTTCTTTTTCACAAGCAAACGGCCAGGACACAATGCCGCCTTCCAGAACCTTGACGTTTTCAAAGCCGGCGCCTTCTAGAAAGCCTTCTGCCTCATAGCCCCGCAGGCTGATTTTGCAAAACGCTACAATTTCATCCGCTTTATTCAGTTCTGCCAGCCTGCTGCGTAGCTGCCCAAGAGGAATATATTTGATATTCGGACAGTCTGCCAGACGTATCTGCTTACATTCATCGGGAGTACGCACATCAAGGAACACGGCTTTACCGGTTTGCATCTTTTCCTTGGCTGTTATGGGTGAAATACCATTAAACTTACCTGCCAGTTTGTTCATAACCGCATTGGCGGCCACCGCTAAATTGTCTATAGGCGAATTATACGGCGGCGCATATGACAGGTCGATGTCAAATAAATCGTCAATCGTTCCTCCCATTGTCAGCACCGCTGCGGCAACATCCACCCTTTTGGCTACCTCTCCTTCGCCGACAGCCTGCATTCCGAGAACTTTTCGGGTATTGGCATCAGCGATTAATTTTATGGTGATAGATTTTGCTCCCATATAATGCGGCTTATCAGGACCGGCAACCATAACGGTGATGTAGTCATAGCCCAGTTGCTTCGCATCACGTTCACTTAATCCAGTCTTGCCGACAGTGAGGCTATGTACCTTGGCAATAACTGTGTTTAACACACCCTTAAATTTGACATGACCACCGCACAGGTTTTCACCGATTACGCGGCCATGTTTATTGGCCGTAGATCCCATAGGAGCAAACACTTTCTGTCCCGACATTATGTTGATATTTTCTACACAGTCGCCGCCGGCGTATATATCCGGATCACTGGTCCGCATTTCATCATCAACCGAAATTGCGCCAGTTGTACCAATAGTCAGTCCAGCTGCCCTAGCCAATTCCACATTGGGTCTTGCACCAATCGCTAATACCACCAGATCGGCTGGGATGGTGCGTTTGTCCGTCTTAACCGCTGTTACTTCCGTCTCACCGATAAAGGCTTCTACTTTTTCCGCAGCCAGCAAATTAATACCTTTCTCTGCCGCATATTTAGAGACAACTCCCGCTATTTCAGGATCAAGGAAAGCGGGAAATACTTGATCTTTCATCTCAACTACGGTTACCTGTAGCTGCTGCTTAGTCAATGCCTCAGCCATTTCCATGCCGACCAGCCCTGCACCGATAATGATCGCACGGTTAAACTTTCCGGCTTCTATTCCCTGACGGATTGCTTTAGCATCATCAGGATGCCAAAGGGAATAAATATTACCCAGTTCTACTCCCGGCAGCGAAGGTTTGATAGCAGAAGCGCCGGTAGCGATAACGAGTTTATCATACGGTAGCGTATCGTCTTCACCGGTAGCAAGGTTTTTCACCGTTACTACCTTAGAATCCCGGTCTATCGCCATTGCTTCCGTTTGAGTGAGTACAGTAATGTCTTTAGCATTTTTGAAATATCCTGGACTGCGTAAAACACCTACCGGTGTCTTCATCAAATCGTCAATGTCATTAACGTCGCCTCCCACATAATAAGGCATCCCGCAAGCACCATAAGAAATGATTTTCCCTCTTTCCAATACGGTAATGCTTGCCTGCGAATCACAGCGGCGTGCTTTAGCGGCAGCTTTTAATCCAGCTGCCACTCCACCGATCACTAGAATTTTTTTCATAAAAATCCCTCCCCCAATTATTCAAACCCGCTTAAAAGACAACGCTTTCTTGGGACATTTCTCTATACAACGGCTGCACTTCAGGCAATCGCTATGTGTGAATCCTTCTGCGCTTCCTTTTTCCGCATAAGGGGATAGTTGCAGCGGACATGCAGCAGTACAAAGTTTACAATTCACACAGGAGTTTTCTACCTGTAACGGCATGGGCCTTCTTTTAGCACTGACCCAGCTTGCCATCGTGCCCATCGGGCAGAAGGAGCACCAGGTACGCTGATGAAACATTACTCCCAGTACAATGCCAACAATGGTTGTAATCAGGATAATCCGTACAAACACCGCTCCCATAGCGGACCAATCACCCCATGCAGAGTACATTTGCACTCCAAAAACACCCATAATGAACAGAACCATCAATACGCGGAAGCCGGTACTGCGAAAAACCGCCGGTATTGGTTTCTTGGTAGATATTTTTGCAATAACGTGATCATAAAAACTGCCGCGGGGACAAAAATTCCCACACCAATATCTACCTTTGAAGGGAGCCATTATGACTGGAGCCAACATACATAGGATTGCAGCCAAACCAATCACTGGGTAAACAATGCCTACTGCTAGGAAACCCATTAATACCCAGAACAAATAGGGTTGTATCGTACTCCTCATATCTTCTCCTCTCAAATTTTAGAACGGAAACTAGCTTCCGACTTATTTTTTCAGCATAGTAATCATGGTTTTCGTTAAGTTCTCGATGCGCTGACGCGCATTGGTATCATCGATATGAACATCTTCCAAACAAGCTTCTGCGTATTGTTCAAGGATATGGGCGCTTAGTTTATTCACAGCACCGGTTATTGCACTTAATTGGAACAGAATATCTTCGCAATTCTTATTTTCTTCCACCATTTTTTCAATACCGGCAACATGACCTTTAATCGTACCCAATCGCTGAAGCACACTTTTTTTCAACTGTTCTTTAGTCATCATTCATACTCCTTAATCTTATCCATATCCCACCCCCATGGGTAGGGGGTATAGTTTTAATATAAATCATTACTTACGCAAAATCAACCCCAAAAAACAAGATAAGACTTGAATTAGCGGAATGACTCCACCTAATTCAAGTCTTACTTTATCACAGGTCACAGCAAACCATTTTCCCTGAATGGCACACTACTCCAGGGCAGACGCTTCCGCCTGAAGCATCAAATTCAGATTCGAGCAACGAGATGACGCGCAAACAGACCTTGTATGTCTTGCACCATTTGTATGGATGCCTCAATTTCAACTTTCCGGGTGGAAACGCTCTCTACACTACAGCCAATCGGTATGCCTTTCCCTACTGCAAAGTCGAGCAATTCTTCAAATATCTGTTTGGAAAGCATAATGGATTGATCCAATATATCTTGAGAATTCATCAAATCATTCTCTAGCCATTTCGGAATATTGACCCCTAACCACTTCATGAATTCTAAGGTTTTAATCGAGCCGCAGGGAGTGAGATTTATCAGTATCGGCACCATGTCGATATGATGGTTCTGGCAATGGTAGTAATAGTCGGATAGAACATTTTTAGTTGTTTCGACATTATAAACCGCTTGCGAAATAAAATACTGGCAGCCTTTATCCATTTTATCGATCATGCGCAAATGCTCATCGTGATATTTGCTATGCCGCTCTGGGATTAAAACTCCGCCCAAAAGCAGGTTCGGATTTAGTTCTGACCGCATTTGATAGGCTTCAGGCAGCCCGATATTGACCTGTTGCTGTTTAGCCGATGCACCGACGAACACCGAATACTTATCCTGTCTACTCTTCCCGGTAATCCATTCAGCCAACTCAGGTTTGCTATATTTGCCCACACAGCGATATATAATCTTTGGCATCTGTAGTTCTCGCAAATAGTCATTCGCATAAACAGCCGAATCAACGGTATGCAAGAAAGGGAAAGGCCTTTCGTCGCCAATTCGATCCGCTTCATCTTGAATATCATAAATTAGCAGACCATCAAGCGGTAAATCGCGGATGCGTTCAATCTGTTTTCCCGCAATCTCGCTAATCTTCTCTGGTGTATTGTTTGATTTCGGCGGAGTTAATCCGTATGTCAGGATTCCGGCCGCCTTATTGAGTATCTTTTGTTTCAGCATCAATATTCTCCCACATAGTTTATAAACAGTTTAAATTTGATAATCATACATCGGCTTTATACATCGAACCGCTTTCCCGGCGTGAGTGTCTACTAAATTGCCACGATCAATTGCTAGCCGGCCATTGACAAAGACGTAGTCAATTCCAACTGGCGGAGCATCAGGCAGTCCAAAATCCGCCTTATCAGCGATAGTATGAATATCGAATACCACTACATCTGCGTCCATGCCCTCCCGCAGCCGTCCCTTACAATCCAGTCCCAGAGTTTCAGCTGGCAATAAGGTTGCCTTGCGGACTGCTTCCATCAAATTTAATTGATATCGCTCGGTAACCATCTTTTTAAAATAGCGCGGGAAACTCCCCGCGATTTGCGGATGACCCTCACCAGGGGCATATGCGCCGGTATCGGTGGAGGGCATCGCAAATGGATGATTTAACGCCAAATAGATTTCCTCTTCAATGCCGGTAAAAACTACGACCGCCGTATGCGGAGCGCTGTCGCGAAGCTCGCGGTAGATCTCCTGGTTCAAGCGTTTTCCATTATACTGGCCGGTAACAACCAAAATGTCCTTCAGATCCCAACCGTTCGTCTCCATATAGTCCTCATTAAAGAGAGCGGCGCCGATATGCGTAGCCCATGGCGTATACATCCCACTGTCAAATCGTATGTCCATGCCGTCAGACCGGGCTCTGTTGATGACAGCCAGCGCCTCATCGACAACGCCCGTTCCATACTGATACACAAGATGTGATATTTGAATGCGAGCCCCGGTTTGCCGCGCAATAGAAATTGCTTCGACAAGCGAATACATGTCAGTACCTGTGAGCATCCGTGTGTCTACAGCGACAATTCGCCCATATCTGGCAGCAATTCTGCTCAAGCGAAGGACTTCCTCATTTGAACTTCCTGGTGCGTAGCCCAATCCTAACGACAGTCCGCACGCACCATCTTCAAATCCCTTTTCCACCAAATATTCCATGCGCGATAATTGCTCAGGAGTAGCTGGCTTGAGAGGGTCAATAGCGCCTACCGAGTTTCTCAAGTGGATTGAATGCCCGATAAATTCAGCCTGGTTGATGATAAAGCCATTCTTCTCCTGTAGCGTAAAAAAGGCATCTATATCTAACGGACTCGCTCCACAATTACCACCTACAGTTGTCGTAATCCCCTGTCGCAGCGAAAGTTCGCCACAATACTCGTCTAAATCGACATGCCCATGAATATCGATGAACCCAGGGCAGACTATCCTGCCGGAAGCGTCGAATTCTTGAACACCGTGAAGATTATTCTGGGTAATAGTCGCAATCTTGCCGTCAACTATACCGATATTAGCCGGATATCGAACAAGTTTCTCTGGATCAACCAGAATACCATTCGCAATCACAACATCTAACATGTTTTCACCACCTATTACCACCATGATCATCCAACGCCAAACACTATCGCGGGTATCATCAATTAAATTAATCTACTAATCGGCAAATGCCTGCTCAAAATCAGCAATAATATCGTCAATGTCTTCAATCCCTACTGATACTCGCAGCAAGCAGTCCGTGATTCCCAGCCGATTCCGCACCTCAGGCGGAATATCTGCGTGCGTCTGAACAGCGGGGAATGTGATTAATGATTCCACTCCTCCCAGGCTTTCCGCAAATTGCAGTAGCTTCACTCGCTTCAAAATATGTGGCGCCAACCTCGAGTCGCGCACAGTAAAAGATAACATCCCCCCATATCCTGTTGCCTGTTGCTCTTGAATATGCTTGCCCGGATGCTGTGGCAACCCGGGATAGTATACTGTCTCAACCTGTTCTTGCTTTTGAAGCCACTCTGCCAACGCCTGTGCATTTTGGCAGTGCTTGTCCATGCGCAAAGCCAATGTTTTCATGCCGCGAATCAGCAGCCAACTGTCATTAGGCCCTAGTATCCCGCCTGTTGAGTTCTGAATAAACCGGATACGTTCACCTAGCTGTTTGTTGCGGCTCACGACCAAGCCGCAGATAACATCATTATGTCCGGCAAGATATTTTGTCGCGCTGTGTACCACAAGATCAGCGCCAAGCTCAAGCGGCCGCTGCAGATACGGTGTCAAGAACGTATTATCAACAACGACGTATATATCTTTCTTCTTAGCCATTTTCACAATCGCGCGGATATCGACAATTTTCATTAATGGATTTGTCGGTGTTTCTATAAGTATACATCGTGTCGATGGCGTAAGCGAGTTTTCAATTTCATCCAGGCAGGTTGCATCAACGAAGCTGACTTTCAGCCCAAAGTTAGTAAACACCTTATCAAGTATCCGATACGTCCCGCCGTAGCAATCCTCAACCACTACAATATGATCATCTGTCTTAAACAGCATCAGTACTGCAGTAATGGCAGCCATCCCTGAGGCGAAGGCAAATCCGTCACTACCGCCCTCTAGTACGGCGATCGCTTCCTCCAGTACCTTGCGCGTCGGATTCTGTGTGCGGGAATAATCAAAGCCTGTACTCTGGCCTAATGCAGGGTGTCGGAATGTTGCCGATTGATAAATGGGTGTAGTGATTGCGCCGGTTTTAGCATCTGAGCCAACGCCGACATGAACCAACTGAGTATTGATCTTCATATGTAGTATTCCTCCCAGCTAAACATTCCCGTTTTCTAAATTGATCTTCCGCTGCTCAAATTTCACGACAACGCCATTTCTGATGATGATGATGATTTCGTCGCCATGTTGTGTATTATCTAACTTAGCCACAGGTAAATCTTCCTTCCCGCATGTTTGCTGGCCTGCTGCACCACTACTCTGCTGCATATGCGACTCCTCACTGCAGAAGCTCTAAGGCTGGAGTATGCCAAGCCATACCCAGCCTTAAACATCTGTACGGGTATTTTGCGCTGCTATTGCGTTTTATTTCGTTTTCCAAAGCGCCTGTTCCAGATCATCGATCAAATCTGCTGCGTCTTCAATCCCTAAAGACAAGCGGACTAAATTATCCGGAGCGCCTGCGGCCTCTCTTTGTTCCGGAGTCAGTTGCGAATGGGTCGTACTGGCGGGATGAATAACCAGCGACTTCGCGTCACCAACATTGGCAAGCAGCGAGAACAATTTCAAGGAATTGATAAAGGTTCTGCCTGCTTCGAGGCCGCCTTTGATGCCAAAGGTTAAGATGGCGCCTGCGCCTTTCGGCAAGTACTTCTGGGCCAGCTTATGATCAGGATGATTAGCTAATCCCGGATAGCTTACCCAGGTTACCTGCTCGTGACCTGCCAGGTATTCGGCGATTTTCTGAGCATTTTCAGTGTGGCGCTGTAACCGGAGATGCAACGTCTCCAGGCCGATTAGGAATTGGAAGCTATTGAACGGACTCAGGCAGGCTCCGAGATCACGCAAAACTTGTGTACGCAAACGAATGATAAAGGCTAATGGCCCAACTGCTTCAGTGTAACGCAGGTCGTGGTAGCTGGGGTCTGGTTCGCTGAGCAGAGGGAACTTGCCGTTTGCCCAGTTAAACTTGCCACCGTCGACTACGATACCACCCATGGAGGTGCCATGACCGCCGATGAATTTTGTCGCCGAGTGGATAACGATATCAGCGCCAAACTCAATCGGCCGGCAGAGGTACGGAGTGGCAAAGGTACTGTCAACAATCAACGGAATGCCGTTTTCATGGGCAATGTTAGCCACTTTTTCGATATCAAGAACATCAATCTTTGGATTACCGATCACTTCCGCATATACAGCTTTGGTTTTTTCTGTGATCGCTTTGCGGAAATTCTCGGGATCGCTGGAGTCAACCAGTTTCACCTTGATACCCAGTTGCGGCAGGGTGTAAGTAAACATGTTGTAAGTTCCGCCATAAAGAGTGGTTGAACTGACAATCTCATCACCCGCCTTAGCGATATTAAAGATGGCCGCGCTGATCGCCGCATGTCCGGACGCAAAGGCCAGCGCACCAACCCCGCCCTCAAGAGCAGCAACGCGTTTTTCAAATACATCGGTTGTCGGATTCATGATCCGGGTATAAATATTGCCAGGCTCAGCGAGTGCAAACAAATTTGCCGCGTGCTCGCTGTCGCGGAAATTATATGCGGTTGTTTGATAGATTGGAACAGCCCGTGAGCCAGTAGTGGGGTCAGGCTTCTGCCCTGCATGGACAGCTAGAGAATCAAAACGTAAAGTTTCAGGTAATGCCATAATAATCATCCTCCATGTTTTTAGTAAGTGGCAACCATGAGTCTCCTCTAGCCTTCAGTTTTCTGATCGGCCATTCCAGTGGTTGAGCGCCTAAATACCGTCCCCATATATCCCCTCCAATCCCGCCAATCGCTGTTTCTCAATCCTTTCTATTTGAACCAACAGATTATCTTTGATAATCAGGATAATTTGCCCGAAAGCTAAATCCTTCAGTTGCTCAGCAACTCTGCAGCGGAGACGCGCGATTTGCCGGTCATCCAGAATATTCTCATGGGCAATTCGCCCGATATCGGCAGACCGATTTACACCAGGATTGGACTTTCTAAAAGAATCCAAACGAATCTTATCAGTCCTCTCGATCTGCAACAAACGCCCATCCTGTACGATTAACGCGACTGTGCCATGAGAAACGGACCGGATCGAGTCGACAATAATGGTCAATGCATCTTGGGAGACGCAAGTAGGTTTAATTGGCATCTTGATTTCTCCCTTCTATGATACTTTAAAAAACGAAGAACCCCTTTCCGAGGAAAGAGGTTCTTATTCCACTTCCCTCTTATCTTCCAGAACAACGTTCTGCTGGATTTAGCACCACTGCATTGCTGCCGGTTGCCGGGTGTCATCGGGCCAGTCCCTCGACCACTCTTGATAAGAGTTATATACTAGTTATTCAATTGCTTTACATATTAGCATCTTGATATAACACTTGTCAATACCTGCGATAAATATATTATCGCAGGTACTTCCTTAACGCCAATATTGTTTTATACCTTGGTGTGTCAACAACTTTGTATGTCGACAACTTTATATTTACAAGAAAATCAACTTGTATTATACTGGCATTAGTTAACCTCATTATTTTTTGTGGTTAACCATTCTTTTCTGTTTTTTGTTAACCTAATCACTAATGAACGTTTACCATTGGAGGCTTTCTATGACAGATTCTTTCGTTGTCCATTTAGGAGAAAAAGTGCTACGCGGCCATTCTGTTACATATGACGAAGCGTTAACATTAATCGGAATCCCCCAGCATGACATTATGCTGGTCGCAGCTTACGCCAACAAGATTAGGGAGCATTTTGCAGGAAATCGGATCGATATGTGCGGAGTCATTAACGCACGATCAGGTCTGTGTACCGAAGACTGCAAGTTTTGCGCACAATCTGTTTTCCACAATACAAACATCTCTTCTTACGACTTGCTGGATGCAAGCCAGCTATTGGAGAAAGCCAGAGACGCAGAAGCACTTGGTGCCAAACGCGTAAGCATTGTAACCAGCGGCAAGGGAATGGAGTCTAGCCCCACTTTTTCCAGTATCATCGAAGCAATACAGGTGATACAAAAGAAAACACGACTGAGCGTTTGCGCCAACCTTGGAACAATAACCCTTCAGCAAGCACAGGCCCTGGCAAGCGTTGGTGTGAAACGTTACGCCCACAACATCGAAACAAGCGAGCGCTTTTATCCGAGCATCTGCTCGACCCACCCATTCAGCGAACGGGTCGCGACACTTCGAGCCGCTAAAGCCGCTGGTATGGAATTATGTACAGGTGGAATTATCGGCATGGGAGAATCATGGCAAGACCGTATTTCTATGGCTTTCACATTAAAAGAGCATGACGTCCGCTCCATTCCCCTCAACATACTCAATCCCATCCGCGGCACCGCCCTTGAAAAGGTCTGCCCACCAAACCCACTTGAGATAATTTTGACATTCGCCCTATTCCGGTTCATTTTACCGGATAAAGTGATCCGCCCCGCCGGAGGCCGCGAGATCAATCTCCGAGACATGCAGGGCGCCGCACTTCTTGCGGGAGCGAATGGACTGATAGTCGGCAATTATCTTACCTTCACCGGTCGAGATGCTGCCATGGATTTCGTCATGGCAAAAGACGCCGGCATGACACCGGAATAAAACCGGAGAAAAAGCAATCAACTTTAGGAGGTATTAAAATGAGTCTTACATTCCTTTGCGAAATTGGAAACAAAGTGTTAAACGGCGGCGCTGTCACGTTCGACGAAGCACTGGCCCTAACCCAGATCAAGGAGAACGATATCCCGATTCTTTTAGGTATTGCCAATAAGGTACGAGATGAGTTTACAGGTAAAGAAGTCGATACTTGCGAAATTGTCAATGCCCGTTCCGGCAATTGCTCCGAAAATTGCAAGTTCTGCGCCCAATCAGCTCATCACAAGGAAGTGAAATTAACTGTTTATTCCCTAATGAGTGAAGAAGAGATTGTAGCTGCAGCCAAAAAGGCTGAGATCGAAGGGGCCTACCGATTTTGCATTGTAACCGCCGGCTGCGGCATGAAAAGCGACCCTGACTTTCCGAAGATTCTGTCCGCAATCGAGCGTATTGGCCGTGAGACATCGCTTAATCGCTGTTGCTCTCTCGGGACGCTTGAGACAAGTCATGTGAAAGAATTAAAGGCGGCTGGCATTACTCGCTACCACCACAATCTTGAAACAAGCAGAAGCTATTTTCAAGAAATATGCACCACACACACCTACGACGAACGTGTACAGACGATCAAACGAATCAAGGCTGCTGGTTTGCAAGCCTGTTCCGGCTGCATCATCGGCATGGGCGAATCATGGAGGCAGAGAATCGAATTAGCCTTCGAACTCAAAGAACTTGACGTCGACTCTATTCCCATCAATGTATTGAATGCAATCGAAGGCACCGCCCTCGAAGATCAGCCTCGCTTGAATCCGATGGAGATCTTGCAAACCTTCGCTATTTTCCGCCTCATCCTGCCGACGAAGATTATCCGCTACGCGGGTGGCCGGGAACACAACCTAGGAGAACTTACTCCTCTAGGATTCCTTGCAGGGATTAATGGAATGCTGATGGGAAATTACCTCACCACCCACGGTCGCCAAGCGGCGGACGATCTAAAAACCGTACGCGGGCTAGGACTTACTCCGCTTCAGTCAAGCTAGAAAAATTTGCTTGACTGTAAGCTATGAAAGGTGAGCGGAAAGGATGATAAATGGCTGTCTTGAAACATAGTTTCAAGACAGCCATTTAGTGTTCTGTTTATATGAACTTGTCCAGCGCCAACTGGAACGCATCCGTACCAATACGCTTCACAACATCACTAAAGGATTCTCCGGGCGCTCTGTGGGCCTTAAAAGCGTTAACCAGACTTTCTACCGCCTTCGCTACACGATCAGCTGGCACAGAACCCTTTAGCTTGATTCCAAAACTTGCCTGAGGCCCCAGTCTGCCACCAATCGAAAATGTGAAAGCCTCGACGATCTGGTCGCCTACTTTTGCCACTGTGCCTTGAAGACCGATATCGGCAATTTGGTTCTGGCCGCAGGAGTTCACGCAGCCGCTGAAATGCACTACGATGGGAGTGTCCAACTCGACATGCTGATCAAGGTACTCCAGAATCTTTGCCGCACGCTGCTTCGTTTCAGCAACACCTAGCGGGCAGAATTGAGTGCCAGTACAGCTAATAGCATGCGCTGTGAATGGCTTAGGAAATGGGGTGAGCCGGGTTAGCACTTTTTCAGAAAGTACTGCTTCTGTCTTTGCGTCAGGAATATTGGGCAAGATAAGGTCTTGGGAATTCGTGGTGCGAATCGAACCGTCACCATACGTTTCGGCGATGGTTGCAAGCTCCTCTATTTCGTCGGCATAGAAACGTCCTAACGGAATCGACAAACCCAAATAATTCAAGCCTGATTGAACCTGTTGATGCAAGCCATATGAACAACCGGCATTCCAGTCAACAGTTAAATCTTTACCACGACTAGCTAGCGGGCCGGTTCGATTAATTAGTTCTTCCTGGAACTTCTCTACACCCCAGTCCTGCAGTAGAAACTTCAACCGAGCGTGGTTACGTTTTTCACGGTAACCGAAGTCGCGGAAAATAGTTGCTACCGCCTTTGCCACACTAAGTACTTCACTGGGAAGCACAAATAAATCGAGATCCTGCGCCATATAAGGCGCTGCCGATAATCCCCCGCCGACTTTCACATGAAAGCCGATGACCGTTTCCCCATTAACTTGTTTCTCTGCCGGGGTAAATGATAGATCATGAATCTCAGCGCTTGCCGGGTTATGAATACTTCCCGAAATCGATATCTTAAACTTGCGCGGCAAGTTAGAAAACTCTCTGTTGTTATGGAAGAAGTCTGACACTTCTTTTAGGATCGGGCTGGCATCGATGACTTCTTCCTGATCATATCCCGCCAGTGGATTGCCAACGATCGTGCGCGGGCAGTCGCCAGCAGATTCAATGCAACTAAGTCCGACTAAAGCAAGTCTCGCAAAGATATCTGGTAAATATTCTACACGGATCCAATGGAACTGAATCGCATGCCTTGTCGAGATATCCAGTAAATTGCGGCCATAATCACGGGCTATCTTGCCTAACGTGCGGGCCTGCAAAGAAGTGAGCACTCCGCCGGGAATTTTTACGCGCAGCAAGAAAAACCCATCTTCTTTCGGCCGAGAAATATACAGCCCCAACCATTTTAAGAGATCGAAGTCTTTTTCCTCAATTGCTGCAAAACCAAGCTTTGCAAAGCGCTCAATATCATTGATGATATCAAGGCCGTCTTTTTCCAATTTAATCAGTTCAACTTTATTTAACTTTGAACGATCTTGAGCCCAAACTGGTTCCATAAATTAAATCCTCCTGTCTGTTATCCAGGGATATCTTCAGACGGCTCCAATACAGGAACATCTACTCTAACTGTATTGGGGTATTTCAATCCGCTGCCCGTATTGAGCAAAACTGTCTTTTCTCCGGATTTTATCCAGCCGCTATTCAATAGCCGTTTATAGGCTGAAAGAGTAGCAGCTCCCTCAGGGCAGATAAATAAGCCTTCTGTCCTGGCCAGTTCCGCTTGGTCATGTAAAACCTCTTCGTCAGATACGGCGATTGTGCAACCGCCGGTTTGCTTGACCGCATCAAGAACCAAAAAATCGCCAAGCGCTTTCGGCACATTGATTCCAAACGCGATAGTGGAGGAATCCGGCCAAAATTCAGATGCTGCCTGTTTTTCTTCCCACGCCTTGACGATTGGCGCACAGCCTTCGGACTGGACAGCGACCAATCGGGGCATTTTATCGCCTATCCAACCAATCTCGCGTAATTCCAACAAGGCTTTGTAAATACCGATAATACCGACACCCCCGCCGGTAGGATAAAGGATGACATCAGGAACTTCCCAACCAAGCTGTTCAGCTATTTCCAGACCCATGGTCTTTTTGCCTTCAATCCGATACGGCTCTTTAAGGGTAGATGCATCTGTCCATTTGTTCTTACTTACCGCTCGTGCGATAATCTTGCCGGCATCGCTGATTAGTCCATTAACCAAATACAGCTTCGCCCCGGCGATGGCACACTCACTTCTGGTAATCGACGGCGCTTCAACAGGCATCACAATATAGGCATCGATCCCCGCCTTCGCGCAATAGATAGACCAAGCCGCACCGGCATTGCCATTGGTCGGCATGGCAATTGCTTTTACGCCAAGCTCTGCAGCGCAAGTCACCCCCATCGCCGCGCCACGGGACTTGAAAGTACCGCCGGGATTTAATCCTTCATCCTTCAGATACAGCCCGGTTGCTCCCAGGGAACGAGCTAGTTTCTCCAAAGGAATCAACGGAGTCATGACTTCTCCTAATGATATGATACTTGTTTCGTCCTGAAATGGCAACAGTTCGCGGTAACGCCACAGGTTATGCTTGCGTCTGGCCAATGCATCTTTGGAAAATGACGCTTTAACTTTGGCTAAATCATACCTCACTAATAGCGGCGCTCCACAAGTCGGACAAAGTTGGGCGATTTTGTGGGGTTCCAAATGCAAACCGCATTTGGAGCACTCTAAATGAGACACATACATGTCTAATCTCTCCCTTTGATTTTCTTTAAAATCTCCTGATCTACCATAACACAAACAAGGCCAAATCATCCCATAGGGGAATGATTTGGCCTTCAGTATTTCTGATCAGCACACAGTATGAAGTTCTCTTAGAGTATACACAAACACTTGGCAGGTGTCAAGGGGATGTTAAATTATTATTATTGACAGTATACTATACTATATGCTACTATTCAATTTAATTACATATCAATTACTCTTATCTAGAGTGGTCGAGGGACTGGCCCGATGACACCCGGCAACCGGCAGCAATGCAGTGGTGCTAATTCCAGCAGAACATTGTTCTGACAGATGAGAGGAGAGCGGAATAGAAAACCCCTTTCCTCGTGGAAGGGGTTTTTATTTTAATCAGAAAGAGGAGGCACCACATGCCAATTAAAATTCCGAACAACCTGCCTGCCACCAATGTTCTCGAAAGTGAGAATGTTTTTGTGATGTATGACAACCGCGCGTACACTCAAGATATACGTCCCCTTAAAATATTACTGTTAAATCTTATGCCGACAAAAATCGTCACAGAAACCCAACTCCTACGTCTGTTAGGAAATACACCCCTGCAGGTAGATATTGATTTTATGTATACCGCTACCTATGAGCCTACTAACACATCACCGGAGCATCTGATTAAATTTTACGAAACCTTTAATGATGTAAAATCGCGCAGATATGATGGCATGATTATTACCGGAGCGCCTGTCGAACAAATTCCTTTTGAACAGGTAGCGTATTGGGATGAACTTTGCGCCATTATGGAATGGAGCAAGACGCATGTATTCTCGACTCTCCATATTTGCTGGGGAGCTCAGGCAGGATTATACTACCATTACGGAATTCCCAAGTATGATCTTCCGCAAAAAATGTTTGGCGTCTTCCCGCACAAACGGCTCTGCCCAAAACATGACAAACTATTCCGTGGCTTTGATGATATTTTCTATGTTCCACACTCCAGACATACAGAAATCCGCCGCAGCGACATTGAAAAAGTTTCACAATTATGTATACTTTCAGAATCCTCCATTTCGGGTATTGGCACTGTCGCTGATATGAACAATAGGCGATTTTTCATTACCGGCCATTCAGAATATGATCCTTTCACGCTAAAAACTGAATATGACCGTGACGTGGCACAGGGTTTGCCAATTCAGATACCATACAATTACTACCCTAATGATGATCCTTCAGAAACACCAGTCGTTCTTTGGCGCGGCGCTGCCAACCTGCTATTTTCGAACTGGCTCAATTATTATGTTTATCAAGAAACCCCCTTCGATTTGTCTAAGCTGTAACAAAGGAGTGTTAAATTGAAGATCAGAGCCGTTAAGATTATCGACGGGGCTGCGCCAATAATATCCTGCCAATCCGAGATTAGCCAAATAAAACTGGTGTCCAAACGGCCTCTGAATGGCGAAGAAATCCGGGATATTTTCCGGATGATATCAGACAAACAAATTACTTTACAGCTGATTACTGTTCATATAACACAAATAGTCTTTTCCGTACCCTGTTTAATGGCAGGCGCTGTTATGGACCTATTTAGCCAATCTGAATACCGCATTAATGCCATTAATGATTGCGCGGAAGTCAATATTTCCGGCGTGCAGGTCAGTGATGTGCCGCAGATCACTGGGAAAATTATTGAAACGCTAAGTTCCTTGAACGTTGCGATCCTCCACTTAACTACTTCCCAATCCTCCGTGTCGGTTTTGGTGGAGCAAGCGCATTTACCTGCAGCAAGAAACACTATTCATGCTGCACTGCACTTATTTTGAGATTATATGAAAAAGCGGATTTGACGAAGAATACGGTAAAACGTTCTTCGTTCAAACCCGCTTTTCAGGAGGGAAGATTTAGATAATTCGTTTACGATGCATCGAGAAAAAATCTTTGTAATTTTTGCTCAATAGAACACCATGATCGTTTGGCAAAAATTATGGGGATCGATTTCGATTTTGCAGTCAGCTTTGCCTGCCGCATCGTATTGTGATTGAGCCTATCAACTAATACCAAAACTAACTCTACCGCACAGGAAATCTGTGACTTTCTCCCTGAAACTGCTTTCCGCCCGCTGATGTGCTGAATTTCCGTTATTCCCATAGCGGATAATCGGTCGGCAATCTCGCCCAAATAATCAGCACCAACAATCAAAATTCTCATCACAACACCTCCCGCCATTTGTAGAAGAAATCGACAAGACGCATTAAGTTATTCACTCTCATATGGATCACTTTCAAAAAAGCATGAAGGCTGGAGTGAAGTATCACTCCAGCCTTCAGCAATCTGATCAGCCGATAAGAAAATTATAACGTGTCGGACACAGCTTCAAGCGCTTTCTCAATTCTGACTAACGCCTCAAGTAAAACACTGCGTTGAGTAGCAAGATTAATCCGGGCAAAACCTTCACCTTGACGGCCAAATGTTTTACCAGAGTTTAAGCCAACCTTAGCTTTTTGTACAAGAAAGTCATCCAGTTCCTTTGCATTCGAGAAGTATGCTCTAAAATCCAGCCAAGCTAAATAAGTACCCTCTGGTTTAACTACTTTGACTTTAGGCAATCGTTTCTCCGTAAAGTCAACTAGAGTATCTGCATTTTTTTCAAGATACTCGAGCAATCCATCCAGCCATGCATCACCCTCTGCATAAGCGGTTTCAGAGGCAAGTACGCCGAAAAGGTTGTTGCGGTTTAGATGCAGTCTGTTAATTTCAGCCTTGATCAAAGCACGCCTACGCTTGCAAGGTACCACAATAAACGAGAGATTAAGACCCGCGACATTAAAGGTTTTACTGGCTGCCATAAAGGTAACGCTTTGCTTGCATACAGGTGTACCCAGTGAAGCAAACACTGTATGCTTGTGTTCACTGTAGACCAGGTCACTGTGTATTTCATCAGACAGTACGTCTACATTATACTTTTGGCATAACTCATATACTTTACTCAGCTCTGCCCTAGTCCATACACGGCCGACCGGATTATGCGGACTGCAGAACAACAGCAGCTTATTTTTAGGGTCTGCCAGCTTTTGTTCTAAATCGTCATAATCGATCTCATATCGGCCATTGTTCTCGATAAGAGGATTTTCAACAATTTCGCGCTGATTGTCTTTTATCGAGTCAAAAAAGGGCGGATAGACCGGCGGCTGGATAATAACACCGTCGCCAGGCTCGGATAGTGCCAGAATCGAAAGAACGATTGAGGGAACTACGCCAGGCGCGAGTAAAATCCAGTCTTGCTCAATTTCCCAGTTATGCCGCCGCTTAACCCAGTTGATAAATGCTTGATAAAGCGACGCCTCCTGGGTGTTATAGGCATAGATCGGGTGGCTGGCCCGCTCAATCAGCTTTCTTGTTACAGCTTCCGGTGAAGCAAAGTCCATATCAGCGATCCAAAGAGGCAACACATCAGCACTGCCAAAGACGGTGTCTACCGCATCCCACTTACGGCTGCCCGTGCCTTTACGAGGAATTATCTGATTAAAGTCAAAATTTGCATCGAAGTCTGCCATAATGTATTTTCCTCACTTCGTTTCACTTTGTAGTAGGCGTTTGTAATATGAATGAGCCGTATACAAGGCTGCCACTGGATTATGACCTGTCATTCTGTCTTTGGTAACAAGTGTGGTAACCAAGGCATCGGAATATTTTATAAACAGAGAATCATGTCCGACGCATAGCCCGACAACCACGTTCAGATCGGTTTTGTGGTAGTTAAGAATACGGGCCTGCAGTATCGGATTACACATGGATTCGTGGCTTCCTGGCCGAATCTTGTGTTCTTCCAGCACGCCAATATCTGTCTTGTCGACTGAGCCGACTTTGCAGATGACGCTATAATACTCGAAGCCTTTGGCAGTCAAAATATCAGCGAAAATTTTAGCTTCCTCAATCAGTCCGGCACAAGTGGCGATGCCAATTTTCTTAGCGCCGATGCGTTTGGCAAATTCAATAATTTCTTCAACACGGGTTAATTTGCCATAAAACAGCCCCTCTACCTGAGCTGATGCCCTGGCGATCACTGCATCCTCGTCATCACCCTGTAACTGCTGCTTGATTTCTTCAATATCCTTAGTAATCTCGTGTTCCGCATTATCTTTCGTAGTCAGGCAAAATCCAGGGAACTGACTGCTCCGGGTGCGGCAGTTATACACATTGCAATCGGTGCAGGATAATTGTTCTAAAGACTTTTTAATGCTCATAAAAATTCCTCCATTTTCCATATGAAGTAGTAGTAATCTCTGCAAATACCTGTTTAGTAAACTGTCTGGTGTTTCCTCTTTGCGTTGATCGGCAAGTAGATTGGCGGCATTTAAATGTTATATTCGGTAAAGGAGATATAGCGCGATAAAAATTGCTTGGTTCGCTCTTTTTGCGGCCTGCTTAAAATTTCCATCGGCGGCCCCTGCTCAACAATGACGCCGCTATCCATAAATATAATGTTGTCAGCCACATCACGGGCAAAGCCAATTTCGTGCGTTACTACAACTAAAGTAGCATTGACTTCCTGCGCTACTTTTTTCATTACCTCAAGCACTTCCCCTACCAATTCCGGGTCTAATGACGAAGTCGGTTCATCGAATAAAATGACGTCGGGGTTTAAGGCCAGGGCGCGTGCGATGCCGATACGTTGCTGTTGACCCCCTGATAATTCATGGGGATAGGCATCGGATTTGTGCGCAAGACCAACTTTATCCAAATAATGTATTGCTTTTTCCCGGGCTTGCGCCTTCGACAGTTTTTTCACCACCGTCAGGCCTTCTGTAATGTTTTGTAAAGCCGTTTTGTTTTTGAATAAGTTATACATTTGAAACACCATGGCAGTTCGCTGACGGATGGCGTGAATATCCGCTTTTGACGCCGTTTCCACATTGATATGCAGGTCGTCTAAAATAATTTCCCCGCGGTCAGCTTTTTCCAAGAAGTTGACCGACCGCAGCAGCGTCGTTTTTCCCGACCCGCTCGGTCCCAATATTACAGTAACAGATCCTGTCGGGATGGTGCAACTAATTCCTTTTAATACTTCATTCCTGCCAAACGCCTTATGAATATCTCTAAATTCGATCATATACTGGCTCCTTTCCGAAAAAAGCCGACTTTGCGCTCGGCGGCTAAAAAGAGTCTTTCAAAAACAAGACTCATGCCCCAATACATGGACGCTACCACCAAATACGTTTCTAAATAGCGGTAATGCTCAGCACTGGCTATTTTCGCCCCGCCTAACAGTTCAATGACTGTGATCGTAAAAACAATGGACGTGCTTTTAATCAATCCCAAAAATTGATTGGCCACCATCGGCATGGCTACTACGGCAGCCTGGCGGAAAACAATGCGATAAAAGCCCTCAAACCAGGTCATGCCGATTGACAGCGCGGCTTCCATTTGTCCTTTATCGACAGCCAGCAGGGCTGCACGAAAGATTTCCGCCAGATAAGCCCCTGTATGTAAAGTAAGTCCTAAAATAGCGAACGCCATAGCCGGCACATGTTGGTAGCCGGTATCGATGCCGGTTTCCTTGGTAAACGCCATAAGCAGTACCGGCAATCCAAAATAAACAATATATAGCATAACCATCGTCGGAATAGCCCTGCCCATCAGCAAATAAATACGGACCAGTTGTCTGAGACCAGGCAGGTTGCGCAGCAACACTACGGCGCAGGTCAAGCCAAGTACACTAGCCAATAACATGCTAACGATGGCGAGGAACAACGTGACCGGCACATACTTTAGCAAACTAAAAAAAGTCTCCAGCATAAACGAAAACTCAATGACATTACTCATACAAACGGTCTTCCTTTCCGTAAAAAGGCAATAGCCGTGGCGGCCGTCACCTGCACGCCGGTTTTCAAGGCTTCATCCGCTGCCTTGAATTTAGGGCTGTGCGCCGGTTCAACCTGCTGTTTCGGATCGTCGTTGACGCCCAAACGGAAAAAGACGGACGGCACAGCTTTGGCAAAGCGATAAAAGTTTTCCGAACCGTTATTCGGAAACTTGGCAATCAACACATTCTTTCGTCCGACGGAGCTAGCCGCCGCCTCAATAAAAATATCGGTTAGGGCCGGATCATTGTAAACAGCGCCTGAGCCAAGCCGAAATGCAGCAGTTCCCTTGACACCTGTAATAATTTCCTGCGCACCTAAGATGGTCGTGATATGTTCGTGAATTTCCTCACGCAATGCGCTGTTTTGCGTTCTAATTGTTCCTATAATCGTCACTTCTTTAGGAATGATATTGCCTCGTTCGCCGCCGTGAATGCTGCCGACCGTAATCACCGCTGGCTCAAGATGATTAATCCTGCGGCCCGGAATCGTCTGCAATTCCACAATCAGCTTCGCCGCCGCCAAAATGATATCCTCTGTTTGGTGCGGCGCGGAAGCATGCCCGCCGCGCCCGGTCAGATATATGGTAAATTGACTGGCAGCCAGCATAACTTCTTCCGCCTTGACTTGCACCTGGCCAACGGGAATATCCTCGGAAACATGCGCCGCCAAAAAAGCAGTCACAGTCGGATTCTCCAGCACTCCAAAGTCAAGAATCTCCTGTGCACCGCCGCCTATCTCCTCCGCTGGCTGGAAAACCAGCTTGATGGTACCGGCAAAGTGCTCTTTCAATTTTGTCAAGACATAGGCAGTTCCCAATAAATTAACCGTGTGGATATCGTGCCCACAGGCATGCATAACGCCGTCGCGCTTGGACGCATAGTTGATCCTGGTATCTTCTTGGATCGGCAACGCATCCATGTCAGCGCGAATGCCGATACTATTGTTCCCGTCAAGTGCCCCCTTGACCATCGCGATGACCGCTGTACTGCCGGGTACCCGCGTATGCTCAATGTCCCAAGCTGCAAGTGCCTTTTCCACCAAGGCGGCCGTTTCATATTCCTGGTTGCTCAGTTCAGGATTAGCATGGATCGTATGGCGAAAGGAAACCAGTTCATCATAGATCGCCTCCGTCGCCGCCTTGATCATCGCCTGTAAGTCGCTCATCTAAACACACCACTCATCATCAAGAATTTAGTTAATAATGGTTACCCGCTTGCTCTCCAGCAGCGCTGCCGCCTTGCTGACCAACAGTACCAAAAAGATATAAACAATCGCCACATCAAGATACAGTTCCAAACTGCGATGGCTGTTAGCCCCCAGCAGGTCCGCTTTGCGCATCATATCGACAACACCGACATTAAAAACCAGCGACGTTTCCTTGATCGTCGAAATGACCGTGTTGCAAAGTGCCGGAACAGCAATGCTGAACGCCTGTGGCAAAATGATGCGAGTATGAGCCGGTACCGGTCCCATTCCCACAGAATAAGCGGCTTCCAGCTGCCCCTTATCAACCGCCAGAATCGCACTGCGCAAGATTTCCGCGCTATAGGCGCCGACATGCAGGGAAAAGACAATAAACACATAAAACAATGGCGGTATTTCACGGACGCCCTGATAACCGACTTTCTGCATCAGCTCAGGTAAACCAAAGTAAGCCAAAAACAGTTGGACTAGAAACGGCGTTCCGCGGATAAAGGAAATATAAACAGCAACGGCTTTGCCAAGCACTGTAACTTTGCCAATTCTGATTAATGCAGCAATCGTGCCGATAAAAAAACCAATGGCTATACCCACAACTGTAATGATCAATGTCGTATCTACATAAGACAAAACAATGGGGAAGGAACGCAGCATATAGCCGAAATCAAAATAGCTGCCCACAACATATCCCCCTTCCGGCTACTTAGGAATGACTGTATAATCTGCCCCTAAAAATTGTTCTGACAGTTTTTTCAGTGTACCGTCGGCTTTCATTTCTTTTACCGTCGCATCAATCTTATCCGCTAATTGCTGCCCGTCAGCGTCTTTACGCAAAATGAAATAGGTAGGCACGCTGGAAATGACTTTACCGACTGATTTCACGTCAAGTCCCAGTGTTTTCTTGGCCTCCTTGACTGCCACTTCATAGTCGGCGCTGGCGTCTGCGCGCCCTGTCGATACCAAGTTCAGCGACTCGGCAGAGCCTTTATCGGTGTAGATCAAGTTTATTTTCGGTTCAGCCGTCTCGTTATATTTTTTTACTACTCTTGCCACCTCGCTGGTTGGCGTCAACACCATCGTTTTGCCTCGCAAATCATCTAATGTACTGATATCGTTACGGTCGCCCCGGGTTGTGATTTTCGTAATCGTGTAGTTATTGATTTCTTTGGTAAAGGCATATTTTGCGGCACGTTCTTCATTTCTCCCCATTTGGTTAGCGATGATATCGACTTGATTGGAAGTCAGAGCAACAAATGCGCTTTCAATGCTCATCGTCTTAAAATCAAACTTGATATCCTTATTGCGCTTTTGCACCTCTTTGAGAATTTCAATATCATAACCGGTCAACTGACCCTTGTCATCCATATAGGTAAAGGGCTTGAACGTCCCCCTGGTCGCTACATAGTAGGTCTTTGCATTCCCTTCCGTTTTGGACGCTTTGTTGCTCGAGCCGCAACCAACTGTTAATGCCAGACCGGTAAATAGAGAAATCGCCACCACTGCAGAAAGCCATTTTCTTGTTGTCATTTTACTCATTCTCCCTCACTTTGTTTTGGTCATTTCATTTTCACAGACACTGTACGTTTGCCTCCAGCTTCCTTTAGATTCCGCCTCGTGGCGGACACCCTTACCCTTAGCTAACGGTAGGCACTCGCCAGCCCCCGTTAGGACTTTCACCCAAGAGATGACGCCCTGGGCGTACAGCAAAAGGCTGGGGTGAAAGTTCACTCCAGCCTTCAGGGTTCTGATCAGCCAGAAAAGGACTTAGTATTATTTTAGTTTTCCACCTTCGACGACGATATCTTCCGGATTGACGGAATCACCATACACAGGTTTTAAAGTCGCATCATAGGCCTTATGAATAAACTTTTCTTTGCCTAAGGTCTCCAGCTCTTGGTTAATCCAGTCAAGAAGTTCTTTGTTGCCTTTCTTGACGGCAGGTGCTATCGTGTCCAGGCTTCCTAACGTCGGAACCCCGACAGTAAAGCCTGCATTTGTTCTTGCCCAAGCAAACAATAAGGTATTATCCTGAGATAACGCAACGCCGCGTTTGTCTTTTAACGCTTCAAATGCTTGTGTGATTTGATCGAATTTCAACAGTTCCACATCAGGATGATTTTTGGTGAAATACGTTTCAGCGGTTGTGCCCTTAATTACAATAAGCTTTTTGCCCTTTAATTGATCAACCGAGGTAATTGGTGCATTGGTTGGTGAAACTATGCCGAGAGAAACTTTCATATAAGGGTTGGCAAAATCAACTTTTTGCTTTCTTTCTTCGGTAACAGTAAAGTTGGCTAAAATGATGTCAACCTTATTGGTTTGCAAATACTCTACTCTGCTGGCAGGTTCAAGCAGTACGAACTCTACTTTGGATTCATCCCCCAACAGATCTTTAGCAAATCGTTTGGCAATATACACATCATATCCCTGATTCTTGCCATTAGCGTCAACAAAGCCGAAGGGAGGTTTGTCACCAAAAATACCGATTTTTACAGTTCCGCGTTTTTTAATTTCCTCAACAGAACTTTTATTCGCTGATTGAGAAACCGACTCTTTTTTATCAGTTTTAGTGCTCGCGTTTGAACTGCAACCGGCTAATACCCCTAGTACTATTACCATCACTACACTAAGGACTACTGCCAGAAACTTTTTGCTGTTTTTCATAAATACACTTCCTTCTTTCTAGTATTCCTCACAGCCTTCAGTATTTCTGATCAGCTATTCTTGATGCAATTAACTTTATTTTAGTTTTCCGCCTTCGACGACAATCGATTCCGGATCGATAGATTCACTATACGCAGGCTTTAAGGTTGCATCATAGGCTTTATGAATAAACTTTTCTTTGCCTAAGGTCTCCAACTCTTGATTAATCCAGTCAAGAAGTTCTTTATTGCCTTTTTTGACGGCAGGTGCTATCGTGTCCAGGCTACCCAGGCTTTGCACCCCAACGTTAAAGCCTGCATTTTCCTTTGCCCAAGCAAACAATAACGTATTGTCATGAGCTAAGGCAACGCCGCGTTTGTCCTTTAGAGCCGCAAAGGCTTCGGTATTGTGATCATACTTCAGTAGCTCAATGTCTGGGTGATTCTTTGTGAAATATAGTTCCGCAGTTGTTCCTTTGTTAACAATTAGCTTTTTGCCTTTTAATTGATCAACCGAAGTAATCGGTGCTCCTGACGGGGATACGATACCAAGCGCAACTTTCATGTACGGATTGGCAAAATCCACTTTCTGCTTTCTTTCATCTGTTACAGTAAAGTTGGCTAAAATAATATCAACTTTATTTGACAGTAAATACTCAACACGACTAGCTGCCTCAACCAATACAAATTCCACCTTAGATTCATCGCCTAGAAGGTCTTTGGCAAATCGCTTAGCAATATACACGTCAAAGCCTTGGTTTTTTCCATTGGCATCGACAAATCCAAAAGGAGGTTTGTCGCTGAATACACCGATTTTAATAGTGCCGCGTTTCTTTATTTCATCGAGCGTGCTCTGGTTAGCTGGTTTTGCAGTTTCCTGTTTCGTAGTTGAATTGGAACCGCAGCCCGCTAACACCCCGGCTAATAATAATACACTGAATAATAGCGCTAAACCTTTTTTCAAGTTCACATCTTCCCTTCATTGATCTTTTAGTACTGAAATATATTCAAAAATTGCTGAGCACGTTCTGTTTGGGGCCGTATAAAGAACTCATCAGGTTCGGCAATCTCACATATTTTGCCCGAATCGATAAAGACGATCCGGTCGGCAACTGCCTTTGCAAAGCCCATTTCGTGCGTCACAATCATCATTGTCATTCCCTGTTTAGCAAGCCCTACGATGACATCCAATACCTCTCGTACCATTTCCGGGTCGAGGGAAGCAGTCACCTCGTCAAAGAGCATCATTTGTGGATTCATACACAAGGCTCTCACAATAGCAATGCGTTGCTTCTGTCCGCCAGAAAGTTGGCGCGGATAGGAGTCCTTACGATCAAGCAGGCCCACTCTATCGAGCAACTCTTGAACCTGCTTCAGCACTTCCTCTTTTTGTCTCTTTTGTACTTGCAGTGGGCCCAGCAAGATGTTTTCCATAACAGTCATGTGGGGAAATAGTTCATAGTTCTGGAATACCATGCCGATTTGCTGACGAACTTCCTGCCAATTCACATTCTTATCGGTAAGGCTCTTGCCTGCAAAGCGAATATCCCCACCTTGAATTGGTTCAAGACCATTGAGACATCGCAGCAGTGTGCTTTTTCCGCAGCCTGATGGACCTAAGACAACAACTACCTCACCTTTTTCGACAGTAAGAGTAATGTCTTCTAAAACCGACATCTCGCCAAAGCGTTTATGCAATCCCTGTATTTCAAGCAATACCTGTTTGTCCTTCGCACAGCCCGTAAGACCCCGCCCTCTTAGGTCGGGGATTAACTGGCTGTAGCTCGAAGTAAATTCGACTAAAGCTTCAGACGGAGTTAAAACTCCATCTGAATCAAGTCTACATTTATCTGTCATAGTAACCACAACGCCTCCCTACCTCTCCCATTTCGTTTCAAGTCTTTTTGCCAATATGGAAAGAGGATAACAAATAATAAAATAGAGAATGAAGATCAGCCCATAGACCCAAAAAGAAGCAGCAGGCGCTTTCAGAACTGATCGTTCAATAATTTGTTGACCGACTTTAACGACATCGATGACCCCAATCATAACAACCAGAGAAGTGGTCTTGACCATCCGGGTTGACAAGTTGATCGCGCCTGGCAACAAGCGGCGTACGGCCTGAGGTATGAGTATGAACCGGTATAGCTGCCAAAAACTAAGCCCCAGCGCCTTGCCTGATTCAATTTGGTGTCTGGGTAAAGACTCCAGCGCTCCCCTTACAATATCGCCCATTTCAGCAGCGCCCCACAAACTAAAGATCAGGATCGCTACCACTTCACCAGCCAGATGGATGTCAAATACATTGGTAACACCAAAGTAAATGAGGAATAGCCATACCAGAATGGGGATTATACGGAATGCTTCCAGATAGAGCCGGAAGATAAACCTCACCACCCTGACCTTAGAGGTCCGAACTAAACCAACGATGATCCCCAGAATAGAACTAATAATCACCGAGACAAAGGCAATCTGTGCGGTAATCAATAAACCGCCTAGCAATCGTTCTGCGTTAAGTCCTTCACGAAGCACGTCAATTCCCGAATTCAGCATACCGCACCCTCCTTTCTAGCCAGCTTAAAAAGAGAGATAATGGCAAAATCAGGATGAGATAAGCAACCACCAGCATTAGCAAGGACTCAAACGTTTGATAATACATACCGATTAGATCTTGCGTTACATGCATCAGGTCTGGTAGCGCAATTGCTCCAACAATAGAAGTTTCTTTTAGTAAGAAAATACAGTTTGCGCCTAATGATGGCAGAGTTACAGAAAATGCTTGCGGTAGGATGACATGCCGGACTAGCTGCATCTTGGACAACCCGATACTAAGTCCTGATTCAATTTGGGACTTACTCACCGATTCGATGCCGCCGCGGAAGGCTTCCGCCATATAGCTACCGCCTAAAAAAGTCAACCCAATGATTGCACAAACTTGCTCGCTAAGGGTAATTCCTATTTTGGGAAGGCCGTAGTATAAAAAGAATAATTGAATGAGCAACGGCGTATTGCGAGAAAGCTCGATATAGCCTCGAACCACTCGATCCAATCCCTTGACCTTAGAGTAGAGGATCACACTACAAAATAAGCCGAGCAGTAAAGACGACAGTATCCCCCAAAGTGCAAGCTTTAGCGTAAGCCATGCCGCCTTTTCATATAATGGCAAACTGGTCAAAACAAATTCCCAGTTAATATTCATGGTTCTAACTCTCCTTAATCGAGTGAACTAGCAATGCAAACAAAAAAGACCAAGTCTTCCCCGAGAGGAAAATTTGGCCTTCAGTATCTCTGATCAGCACACTGTATGTAGTTCCATTTGTAGAGTATACACGACCATGTGGCGGGTGTCAAGAAGAGAAATTACAGACCGTTGATAAACGCCCATCTGGGTTGGCACCCGCAAGAGGTATGCCGCCAACTCCATTGAAAAGGACGTTCAGGTGTCGCGAAGGCTATGATGGACGAGAGCACGAAGAGCGCCAAAGAGCCGAGAGTTGCGCAATAGGCCCGCCGCCCCATTGCTAGCTACTCTCTAGTACGCGTCGCTGCTGGGCGGCGGGCCTATTCGACCTAAATCGCTTAGCGCCTTGATTATGTATTAAATATTATGGCAACTTATAACGCGAGAAATCATATTATGTTTCAGGGGAATATCCCCAATTAGTAAAGGAGGCTGCTTCGTGAGTAGAAAATATCGTCCGGACAATTGGGATGATCCTGAACTAATTGACTGGGATGACGAAGCCAGCAGGAGCGATGACCGGCAAGTAATTATTGGAGCCGGATTCGGATTCGGATTCTGCTTCCCGCGTCAGTTCTGCTTCCCGCGTCAGTTCTGCTTCCCGCGTCAATTCTGTTTCCCGCGTCAGTTCTGCTTCCCACGTCAGTTCTGCTTCCCACGTCAGTTCTGCTTCCCACGTCAGTTCTGCTTCCCGCGTCAATTTTGTTTTCCTCGGAGAACATGTTTTCCGCGCCCCTGTTTCCCGACCTAACCCCCACGACTCAATTAAATCAGGCCGCATATTTAGAGCGATCCCGGAAGTACAACTTTCCGGGATCGCTCCGTCTATGACTCCGTTTTACCGACTTACATAGCCATGAAATCAGCAAAACTAAACGTCGGCTGTGCGATTCGTTCTGAGTATTCAACCTCTGTTTGACGCAGTACAAGATTGCCCAGCACTCCGGCATGGCGGATGTCGCCTACACACAACACGCCGCGCACGACTCTATCCCGCATAACTACTTTGCGATAACAGCTTCCTTTGTGAAAGGTGATGACATCATCATTAGCGTTACCCTCGATATCCCCTATCGAAACAATGGGCATTCCCGCTATTTCCACCGAGTTTAGAGCAGCCCCGTCGATACGGATTGCTTTGACTCCCGCCATATTACGAGCAGCGATTAGCCCCTGTTCTACAGCTTCCGGCCAAATTGCCGGAACAACCGGCAGACCTGAGAGAGTATCAACAACTTCGGCCACATCACCGGCGGCAAAAATGCTCTCTTCTGAAGTCTGCATGAACTCGTTAACGACGATTCCTCGTTCCACGTTAATCCCTGCCGTTCGAGCCAGTTCGACATTGGCTCTGACGCCAACCGCCATAATCACAAGATCGCAGGCAAGATTCTGTCCGTCGACTCGTATCCCGCAAACTTTACCATCAGGCGTCTGTTCGATACGCTCAACGCTGGTTCCTAGTGCAAGTTTTACACCCTTTTCTTGCACTTGAGTTGCGATCAGTCCAGAGGCTAACTCATCAAGCTGGCGCGGCAAGATTCTAGGCAGCTTCTCCACCACGGTAACTGATAAGCCACGCACTGCCAGTGCTAGCGCTGTCTTCATCCCAATCAAGCCAGCACCAACAACGACTGCTGATTTTGCACTATTTGCGGCGGCGATAATGTTCCTTGCCTGTTGAAGAGTCCATACGGCATGGATTCCGGTCGCATTCGCGCCTTCGACCGGGGGGATAACCGGAGTTGACCCGGTAGCCAATAACAGTTTGTTATAAGCGATCCTTTCACCTGACGCCAATTCAATGTCCTTGTGTTTTGGGTCAATTGAGACTACTCTTTGTCCCATTTTACAAGTAATACGGGCTGAATTGAACTGTTCAGCGGATTGTAAAACTGAATCTGATTCATCGTATTTCCCAGCAATAATATCAGGCAAATCAATACGACTATAAAAATAATCCACTTCTTCGGTAACGACCGTTATTGGGACGGCAGGATTCAGATGGCGCAGTTCATTAGCCGCAGCTGCGCCTGCTGCCCCCTGGCCTATAATGATATACATCCGATCGCCTCCGTTTCTATTTCGCGGCGGCTGCTGTTTCAGCCAGAGCCTGCGGCAAATGCCCCCATTCTGACAGGGGGAGCAACTGGCCTTGCAGTGTGATCGCCGGGACATAGGCCGCTTCGCTAATCTCCACATAGGTTGTTATTCCCTGCGCTAAAAAGCCGATAGCCGTGGCCAGTGGCTTACTGTGAGTAATCTCAGGCATAATGGCAAATACGGGCAAACCCTGATCCGCTGCCGCGCGGGCGATTAATAGAAACTCGCCGGCATCATGACAAGAGCCGACATACAGTACTGGTGAGACTTCTTCAGGCAATACCGCCTTCCAAACTTCCGAGGCCCCTGCTTGGCACATATTGGCTTTAGCCAGTGCAACCCCAGCACAGCCGGCGGTAACCACAAAATAGCCATCTTCGCTAAGATTCTTAGCAAGCTTCACAATGGCAGCATCCTGGGTATTGACAATGCTGCCGCAGCCACCTAGATAAACAATACCATTCACGACGCCTTTTGCGTAGCCTTTAGCAAGAGCAGTCAAAGTGGGTGCAAAGCTTGCATGGCCACTAACTGCCATTTCTATCTTATAGTCTGGAATATCCACCACTTTACCTGCTCTGCGAGTAAATCCCGCAGCAGCCTTTAGCAGTGCTTGGTCGGCCGCCTCACTATCAGTTAGCGTTGACGCGCCGACGACAGCGACACCCATTCTCCCTGCCAAAGTAATCACAGCAGGCATGACGCATTGGTCGCCAACTACGAGCAGGTCGACCGCGCCTGAAAGTAGCGGAGTTTCTTGCGAGTCATAGTTTGTAACAACAGGAAGAGGGGTGCTTCCGCTGGCTTCGCCACCACACATTCCAATCAAATTGACAGGGTCTGACTGTTTCATCGCTGCCGCCGTCAACAGCGACGTCACTCTCGGTGGGATATGGCCGTGTAGCAATATATTGATGGAATTGGCCTGCAAAACTCCAAGGTTGGCAGCGGTTACCGATGACTGTTCTCTTCCCTTGATGCCGTTGATCGCTGATAACGCCTGAACAACCGTATCGCCGATTTCAGCATAGCGTTTGGTATAATCAGTTGGCGCAACCATCGTGTCACTGTTCTGAAGAACCGATTTTAAAACCACCTTTTCGGTAACAGCACCAAATTCTTCTGCCAGGTTGACTAGCGCTGCAGCCCCGCTGACAGCCTTCTTCAGGAAAAATCCTGCCGTCAAATCCTGCTGATTGCGGCCGCAAATACTGTATTGTTCGTTTTCATCAAATGGATTCACTCGGCATGGTCCCTCATAGCAGTCGGTGCAGCAGATTCCTATTCTCCCGAAGCCGCATTGTGGTTGCATGGCATCTGCACGGTCCCATGCTAAATCAGTCTGACTGCGATGCGCTTTGACGATTAGCTTATTAACGGCTGCGTCAGCAGACTTTTTACGTATTTCTTTCATTCTAGTCATCCCCCCGCACGTAATCTAGACCGATAACACCAATGCCCGATTCTGCCGCACTTCTGACATGGACAGCCAGCATCTGTTTCCTGCTTAGCCGAACCTTTTCGTAATCGTTTTCGTCACCATAGATCAGCGCTTTGGTCGGACATGACGCGACACAGGCCGGCTCTTCCATATGCATGCAAGCATCGCACTTCTGCGCCACCTTGAAATCTTTCAGCGGCGTCACCACGCCAAACGGGCAGGACATTACGCACATCCAGCAGGCCCGGCATTTGGATTGATCGATAAACGTGATTCCCGTCTCGACATCCCGCTGCATAGCTCCAGACGGGCATGCCTTCAAACAGGCAGCATCCTGACAGTGTCGGCATTGGATTGGGAAGCTCGAGCCGGTCGGTCCGTATACTCCGACTCGCGCAACTGGTCTCGGCATCTCCAATACAGCTGCCGCAAGGGTTTTCGTCACTGAGTTCCGCTCGACAGCGCACTGCAGCTCACAGGTCTTGCAACCCAAACATTTCTGGCTGTCAATCCACACGCGTTTCATACTCTTTCCTCCATTCCTCGTAGGCTGTTCACCGTCAGGCAACTCGAATCCCCCAAAGGCACATGATCTCTTCCAGCAGAGCCGCAGCCCGTCCGGGATTGAATACTCCGCACTGGCAAGGCTTTGCCAGCTCCTGTGCCGCTTCGTTGATAGTTCGGCGGCCTTCCTTAATATCCTCAATCACTTTCTTCACTAAGCTGAATGGCACCATGCCATGACCGCACATAGTGCTTACCCGAAGAATATCCTCATCCGGCAATCGCTCGGTTTTGCCCCAAACGCCCAACGAGGCTTCGCACGTATGTCTGTTAATGCCTGCCTGCCGGCAGCATTCATGCGTGTCATCAAGCAGACCGGAAACGATGACAGATACGCCGAGGTCGGCGTCTTTTATCGCCTTGAGCGCCTTGATGAATGCCTCGCGATTATCAAAAACACCGTGCACGATAGATGTGTCCTTAGCACTAGCGATAATCGTCTCTTCTGAGGTAATGAAGTAATTGCCTGTTTTCATATCGCCAAAGTTGACGGGGTTAAATTCGCGGACGATTTCGAGGAAGCGCCTCAGTTTAACGTTAGAATCAATCTCATTGATCCCCTTTGCCGACATAGCGAAAATGACAAAGTCATTTTTTAGGTTCTCGGCAGTCCCCCGCCGATGCAATGTATGACTCATTGCTTTACCTCCTCAAAAAAGGGCTTGCCTAATCCGACGTTGGTCTTGCCATTGATAGTTGGGCTGACCCCTGCTTTCCGGGCTAAGTCAAAAGCGGGCACGGTATCACCAGGGTGAACCTTGCAAGTTAAGTCGAAACTACAGACGGTAGATAGTTCTTGCGCCACTTTCCGGACTGCTCCGATAACGTCCTGCACCCTATCGAGCGGGACTGTCATCTCAATGATGGCTGATAACACTTTCTCGTCCATGACTTCCGGGTTCATCTTACCGGTATTTTTGTCTGCCATCAGACCTGTTAGCGGATTCTTGGGTTCAAAGTGTATGTCGCCCAACGAGGAAAGAGCCATGGCTACCTTTTCAATATCGGTAAACCTAGCGCCTGTACCCGGACGGCCCATCTCCACAGCCATGCCTGCCTCGCCCCATTTGAACCGTCCTGTCACATCATTGGTTTTCATCTCCTCTGTGCCGCGACCGGGAATCCTCGTTTCCTTGTGTTCCACCAAGGGATTGCTGAAGGTGCTCCGCACAGAACGCGGCCACTCCGGCTTAGGCTCATAGAGGGCTTCACCCGGACAAACCTCTGCCCGGAAGCATACACCGCAGTCTACGCATTCGTGCTGATCAACCTGTGCGCACACTCTGCCCCGTGCGTCACGGGTAAAGCTGATGGCTCCCATTGTACAGTAGGCACGGCAGCGACCGCAGCCTAAGCATTTACTTTCGTCAACTTTCACGATTCCACTCCTTTCTGGTTGTGTTTCATTTTAGCGATTTTCAACGATGCTCGTTGACTATGATAAACCTTTTGCAAATACCATGCCGACACCAAAAACAATTTGAACAAAAAAAATAAAATCAGGTGCGCTCCCCGATTTTATCTATATTGTTAGATTATTCACATTATTATCATGTGCCGCCCCGTATGTTTCTGGCGACTCTTTTTGTTTCGAATTATTTCATACTGTTTTAATTTATTTCATACTATTTCATCTTGTTTCACTAGGTTAGCTAAATTTTTCCACTATCAGCTACCTCGATGCCAAGTTGTTTAATACGCCGCCACAAGGTAGTCCTGCTTATTCCTAGCGAAGCCGCCGTTTTACCATAGTGATAGTCAGTTGCCTCCAACGTCTGCAGCAAAATCTCTTTCTTTCTGCTGTTTTTGCATAGGTCCATTGTTAACAGGGAAGACTGAGCGGTCTTGACGTTGCTTGCTTTCCGGGGCAGTACTTCGTATAGATCCTCTGGCCGGATAACGCCCGTGTTGTTTAGCACCGCCAAGCGCTCAGCGATGTTACGCAATTCCCGTACATTTCCCGGCCAAGTGTACTCCAACAATACCGTAATGGCCTCCTTGCTTATCTGACGAAAGGGCCTGTCAGGATGGGGATAGTATAGCTTCAGAAAGTGGCAAATCAAGGGACTAATATCTTCCTGACGATCCCGCAGTGGCGGTAGCGTCAGGCGCAGTACGTCAACCCGGTAGTACAGATCTTCCCGAAACAACTTTTGCCGCATCATGCCATTTAGGTCGCGGTTTGTCGCAGCAATTACCCTGACATCGATCGGAATGACCTTGCTGTCTCCGAGGCGCATGATTTCGCGTTCCTGAAGCACGCGCAGCAGACGGCCCTGTAGGCCGGGTGAAATCTCCGACACTTCATCAAGGAAAATGGTTCCGCCATGCGCCAGCTCAAATAAGCCCACCTTTCCACCACGCACCGCTCCGGTGAACGCACCCTCTGCATAACCAAACAGCTCGCTCTCCAGCAGACTTTCCGGCAAAGCAGCGCAGTTAACCGCCACGAACGGCCCCTTGGCCCGGCAAGACGCATTATGGATACTTTGTGTAAATACCTCTTTCCCGGTTCCAGACTCGCCGACGATTAACACATTGGAGTCGACCCGACTAAATTTGTGTGCAACCGCAATCGCCTTTTTAATTGCTGGACTATCGCCGAGAACATCTTTAAAGGTCAATTTGGCCACAAGTCCGCGGGCGTAAATCTTTTGCCGTATCTTGCCCTCCAATTCCTGAATGACAGTCGCCGGCTGAAAAGTAGCCACAGCACCCACAATTTGATCGTTAATAAGAACAGGTACCCGGTTCACGGCGACCTGGTGACTGTTAAGGGTTTCAATACCGCCAAGTTCAGGTCGTCCTGACTGCAGTACCCGGCTCAGGCCAAGGTGAGGAAAGATTTGACCGGACGGGTAACCTAGCACATTAGCGTGAGCTTCTGTCAGCTTGAGGGCAGCCGCATTGATGAGATTTATCTTGCCAGCATCATCGACTGCAATAATGCCGTCAGTGGAGTACTCCAGTATTGCCCGAAATTGCTCGCCGCGTTCTTGCTCTTGCCGCCGCACCTGAGCCATCCGCTTAGCCTCGCGAAAAGCCTGATAAATGGCTTCTCTGCCGGTTTGAATAAAGACGGCGTGCATTCCTAGTCTTTCTGCTATCTGTGTTGACATGACGCCCCCGGCTACAACACCAATGCCTAACTGTTTCAATTTAGCAATACTAGGTTCAGCATCTTCTTCTGTTTGAACTTCAATGACAGTCTGTTCGATTCCAAGAATCTCCTCGAGGCCCATAGCGCCGTAGATCATGTCATGAGAACCGGCAATGGCGATTCGATCCTCTGGATATAGTCGCTGACACTCGCGCACCGCCCGCATAATATCATAGCCCGTCACCTGCAGATCAACTACCGGCATATCTGAATTCAGACGCTTTAAGGCCGCCGCCGTTACGCCACGAGCGACACAAATGTCAGAAGCCTGATCCCAGTCGCAGCCGATTTCCCGGACTCCGGTGACCAGCACGACATCAAGCTGCCAAGAACCGTCATCCATTTCTGCGAAGATTGTTTTGACTAACTCACCTAATGCGAGGTACGGAACGAAGAAAGTTATTTTCCCCATATGTTCTCCCGCCTCAAAAGTTTAGAAAGCACCGTTCGCTTGTCCCGGCGCCTTGTGACTATAACAATCCGGACGCAAGCCCGGGCTGAAGCTCACATGACTTCTTGATTCTACCATACTGACGATTAATCCTCCGTTTCTATCCAACGATAAAAGCACACGCTACGCATCCAGATGGAGAATGCAAAAAAAGCTGCCAAAGTGGGCAGCTTTTCTTAACAGATTCAATGACTACTTGACAATCTGATAGCGCAATGATTTACAGCGCCTACGAAACTATTGAGCGGAAATCCATGCTCAATCGCTGCCGTCACAAATCGTTTTGCTTTATTCACAGCCCCGAGAACGGATTCCCCTTTTGCTAATCCGGCCGTAATTGCAGCGGCGTAGGTGCAGCCGGCGCCATGGGTATATGAGGTATCAAGCTTCGGCGATTCTAAGAGTTCAAAACTCTTGCCATCATAAAGAATATCAACAGCGTTAGACAAACCGAGCTTTGCCCCGCCCTTAATCAGGACATACTGGGGGCCTAGACTGTGAATGCGCTTTGCCGCTTCTTGCATATCAGCTACTGAACTAATTTGCTTCACACCACTCAATTGTTTTGCCTCAAATAGATTGGGGGTGATTATGGTCGCAATAGGCGCTAGCTTTTCGCGGATACACGTTGCAGCCTGTGGATTGACCACCTCATCGGTTCCTTTGCAAACCATAACAGGATCAATTACGATGTTCCGGATTCCAGACTGCTTAATCTTCTGCGCAGCTAGAGAGATAATTTCAGCGGTAGGAAGCATGCCTGTTTTGACAGCGTCAACCCTAATTCCGGTTAGCACGGTTTCCAACTGTGCCGCCACAACATCGAGAGACAAAGGAAAAACCTCGTGAGACCAATTGTTATGAGGATTTTGCGCCACTAGAACAGTGAGAGCGCTCATCCCATACACACCATATTCTTGAAACGTTTTTAAGTCTGCCTGCATGCCGGCGCCGCCACTAGTATCTGAGCCGGCTATTGTCAATGCTTTTATCATATGTACTATCCTCCCAAATTAAATAACCATCCTCTATTAGCTTTCCACAATTGTACCAACCAAATTACTTGGTTGTCTACCCTGCTGAATTCGATTATTGCAATAGCCACGTGAAATATTACTATACTATGTTACACAAAAGCGGAACCTCGAGTCTTCTTTGACTCCTTCAACGGTTATGAGACATGGTAGGCTTAATACAGCATCGGTTAAACTATATTCTGCTTCAAGAACTATCAAAACAAATAAAACGGTAAAACTTATCCAGTAGGAGAATACAGAAAAGCTGTTGAATGTAGTGGGTAGGTATTTTTCAGTTATCGGGAGGCCCCATCATGGAAACAATGAAAATTGATGATTTTAGCAGATATACATTTTTGTCTGGCCTTAAGCATTCCCCAGATGGTAAGCATGCTTGCTTTGTTGCACATCAAATCAATATGGAAACAAATTGTTATCGCTCTAATCTGTGGTTACTGGAGATTGCTACCGAGCGTTATTTTCAGTTAACAGCCTTTGACTCGGAAAAAAGCTTTATTTGGCTCGATAATGAAAACATTCTATTCCCAGATATTCGGGATTCACAAGACCAGAAAGCAAAGGATGGCGGTGAATCGTTCACCCAGTACTATAAAATTAACATTCACGGCGGCGAAGCGGCAAAAGTTTTGCGAATTCCTAGGCAGGTAAACTCGCTCAAAGTGTTAAATGAAAACACGTATCTCTTTGTTTCTGACTATGATGCAAAGCAGCGAGACCTCGCTGCCTTAACAGACGAAGAAAAATCTGAAGAATTAAACACCCGCAAGGAGGAACAGGATTACGAAGTCATCGAAGAGATTCCCTTCTGGGCTAACGGCGATGGCTTTACCAGCAGGAAACGGCAAAGGCTGTATTTATACCACGTACAGTCTGGCAAAGTTGAACCAGTCACAGATGAGCATACCGCGGTCGAGGCTTTTAACCTTAACCAGACAAAAACCAAAGCCGTTATTGTCGCAAACCGATTTACTGATAAGATGTCTCTGGCAAATGATATCCTAATTTATGATGTAACAACAAACGAAATTAATCAGCTATGCGAACCAGCGAGAATACGCCACGATAGTGCACACTTTCTTGCCGATGATGTCATCATTTATACAGGCTCGAATATGAAATCCTATGGGATTAACGAAAATGCACTTTTTTTCATCAGGAACTTAGCTTCGCCAGCGTCGCATTGCATCACGCCAACGCTCGATACTTCAGTCACAAACTCGGTTGGTTCGGACTGTAGGTATGGCAGTTCAGATATTGAGCAAGTAGACCAAGACTATTTATACTTTGTCAGCACAGAAGGAGACAATTCCTTTATTAACAGGATTAGCCGCAGTGGAAAAATCGAGAAACTAACAACAGGTAATGGCTCAGTTGATGCCATTAGCATCAGCTCTGGCAATATCCTTTACGTCGGCATGAAGGTCAATAAGCTACAGGAGATATTCAAGCACGAAAACTCTGTTGAACAGCAGGCTACTAACATGAACGAATGGATACAGACAGAGAGACAGGTAGCAAGCCCGGAACAAATCAGTGTGGAAACCGAAGCAGGCGTAAGCATCGATGGCTGGGTAATCAAGCCGATTAATTTTGATGCAGCTAAAAAGTACCCTGCTATTCTTGCTATACATGGAGGGCCTAAGACAGTCTATGGCGCGGCTTTCTTCCATGATATGCAGTATTGGGCAAGCGAGGGATATGTTATTTTCTTCTGTAATCCGCGAGGAAGTGATGGTAAAGGCAATGCTTTTGCCGATATTCGCGGTAAGTATGGAACCATTGATTATGACGATATCATGAAATTCACCAATGCGGTTATGAAAAAATACAGCTTTATTGATCCAAAGCGAGTCGGTGTTACAGGCGGATCATATGGCGGTTATATGACCAACTGGATAATTTGTCACACGGATCGGTTTAAGGCTGCCGTCTCAGAGCGCAGCATCTCCAATTGGATATCTAAATTCTGTACAACTGATATCGGCTACTATTTTGTTGAGGATCAAATCGCCGCCACTCCCTGGAATAATCAAGAAAAGCTATGGCAACATTCACCGCTCAACTATGCGGATCAGGTAAAAACCCCAACCCTCTTCCTCCACTCTGAGGAAGACTACCGCTGCTGGTTGGCTGAGGGACTGCAGATGTTTACCGCACTGAAGTTCCATGGAGTGGAATCCCGCCTGTGCCTGTTTAAAGGTGAGAACCATGATCTTAGCAGAAGCGGAAAACCGAAGCACAGATTGAGACGACTGAAAGAAATTACAGAATGGTTTAACAAGTATCTGAAATAAGTAAACTGCTAGCGCATCTCGTGGAAAATACGGAGTACGTTAGCACAAGCCCCGCAATGCGCACGAGCGACACAACGAGCGGTTATTGCTTGAAGAAAATACTGCCGACAAAAATGTCGGCAGTATTTTCTTCTGCTTTATGAATTTTGTTGGTTACTTAGCTTGTTTTCCGCAGTAGAGCTTAGCCGGCTGTTGAGCTGTGCAATATGGCGATCCATATCCTGCGTCATTTGGTCGAACATGGTTTGAGCACCTTGATCGTCAGTAGATGCGGAAAATGCGGCGTACGTACCTTTCGCCGCTTCAGCAGCAGCGACAGCCTTTTCCAAGTCTTTCTTTACAGTCATATGCAACCTCCTACGAATTGAATATTTATTGATACGCTACTATTGTTTACAGTACATATCACTTTATAAGTGGAATAAATAGGAGATTGCATGTTTAGCAGTATTTCTAAATTTTGAGAAGTGACGCCAATAATTATTTAAGAATATTGGCAGCGATAACCATGCGTTGCGCTTGGTTTGTACCTTCATAGATCTGGGTAATCTTTGCATCCCGCATCATACGTTCTACAGGATACTCACGGCTATAGCCATAGCCCCCAAAGACCTGAACTGCATCTGTGGTTACTTCCATAGCCACGTCTGAAGCAAACAGTTTCGCCATTGCTGCCTCTTTCGCATATGGAAGATGATTAGACTTATTAAACGCTGCGCGATATACCAGAAATCTGGCTGCTTCGACTTTTGTGGCCATGTCGGCTAGCATGAAGTTTACACCTTGGAATGTGGCAATCGGTTTCCCAAATTGGACCCGTTGCTTAGAATACTTAATCGCCTCATCCAGCGCACCTTGCGCTAAGCCTAATGCTTGCGCCGCCACTCCAATCCGGCCGCCATCCAATGTGGTCATTGCAATCTTGAAACCTTCGCCTTCTTTACCAAGCAAATTAGCGGCAGGCACACGGCAGTCCTCCATAATGACCTCGCGTTGCACAGACGAACGGATACCCATTTTAGTCTCTTTCTTACCGAAATGAAGTCCATGAGTACCCTTTTCCACAATAAAAGCACTCATGCCCTTTAAGCCTGCCGCTTTGTCAGTTGCAGCAAATATAACCTCTATTTCGGCTTCTCCGCCATTGGTGCTAAAAACCTTGGTTCCGTTAAGGATGTAGCTATCGCCATCTCTTACTGCGATAGTGGACCCCGCAGCCGCATCTGTCCCGGCATTTGGCTCAGTTAATCCAAATGCACCTAATTTACAGCCTTCAACCAGCGGACGCAGGTATTTCTGCTTTTGATCTTCTGTACCATACTTGAAAATAGGCCACGCACAGAGTGATACATGAACAGATAGGCCGATACCCGTAGATCCGCAGACGCGAGAAATCTCTTCTACTGCGATAGCATAACTCAGAAAGTCGCTTCCCGCTCCGCCATATTCTTCAGGATAAGGCAACCCTAATATGCCAAGTTCCCCCATCTTGTCAAAAATTTCTCTCGGAAAAAGCTCTTTCTCATCTCGCTCTGCAGCACTTGGTGCAACTTCCTTAGCAGCAAAATCACGTACCATTCTGCGGATTTCTTCTTGTTCGGCGCCTAATACAAAATTCATGACTCTCCCCCTTAATCTTTTCTTGCTCATTCTATAGTAGACCAGTCGTCTACAACAGCTGTTTGAATATGGTGAACCTAGAGTTCACCATATTCTAGGGTTTCGGTATAATTCTGTCGATCGCAAAATCAATAAAATGATTAATCGGACTCAAATCGTTATTTACCTGCATTCGCACAAGGGCCCCTTCCCAGGAGGTATATAAAAACTCTGCCATAGCGTCGGCGCTATGATCAGAATTGATTTCGCCTTTCACCTGGCCTTCCTTTATACAAGCTGCAAATAACTCGGTCCATTTATCAAATTCTCGTTTGAGAGCGTCTCGCATGCAGGCACTGGGATCAGCAACCTCGGTCGCCAATTTTGCCACTAAGCAGCCATGACCGCAGCCGTTTAACGCATAATAATCACGAATTGCTAAGAAGTATTCTACAATTCTTTGTCTAGGAGAATAATTAGAGTCAGTTACTTTTTTCCTAATGGCATTAGCAAGCTGTTCACCATAATACTCGATAATGGCAACCCCAAAAGACTCTTTAGAATCAAAATAATGATAAAAAGACCCTTTAGGAACATCTACTGCTGCCAAAATTTCTTGTATTCCCACAGCATGATAGCTCTTGGCCAACATTGCTTTAGCGCCTGCTTTAATCAGTTTCTGTCTTGTATTTTTATCCATATTTAAATAATAGACCAGTCGTCTAGAAAAGTCAAATTATTTTAGAATAGAAGAACACCGGCGTTTTTATACCCGCCATACTGTCGATAAACCTATTTTTCAGGGCGTTCAGAAAGGTCCAGATACTAGGCGGCCCCGCGGGCCCAGCAGTGACGCGTACTATAGGGTACGCTAGCAATGGGTTCGCGGGGTCAACAACGTAGATGGGCGTTTTTGTGCCCGTGCTCTTCTATACTGTTATTGATGATGCGACAAATGGTTCGTTTCTTCCGCTGGCGAAGAATTAGTTTGCGCCGGATTCATCATCGTCTGCATTTCTGGATTTTTCATCATCTCGGCGCACTGTTTCATCATATCCGCCGTTGCCTTCGGATCTGCTGCCTTAGAATCTCCTTCCGGCATCATTGTTTGCATCATCTTTTGCATCTCGGGATTTTTCATCATCTCAGTGCACTGTTTCATCATATCCGCCGTTGCTTTTGGATCCATCTGTATCATGGCGGGAGCAGTTTTTTCAGCAGCGCTGGTAATCGGAAGTCCATAGGCTAGGCCAAAAGCGCCTGCAGTAATAAAGCCACCCAGAACAAACGTGGCAATTGTCTTTTTCATAGTGTCCCTCTTCCTTCTATCTTTATTGTTGCTATTTCCCATGTCTCAAGTATATCAAGCCAATATGAATAAACAATGAATATATTGTGATTGACTGATGTTGTTTTACATGGCAACGACTACACCTATTAGCCATTTTCTCATCATCTTCAGGCCCGCTTCGACTTCGAAAGCATCATTTACGCCGCGCACGTTTTGCTTTCGGTGTTAACGGTTTTCTGCTTCGCCACATCCACCAGCCCGCCGCTACTAGTGCCGTCAACAGTGCAGTTAATTGCGCTGCCTTTATACCGCCGATCATCAGACTGTCAGTCCGTAAGAACTCCAAGCCAAACCGAGCCAGTGAGTACAACACAAAATAAGCTAACGCAACTTGACCGTCGAATTGTTTGCGACGGAATATACGCAGTAATACGGCAAGAATAACCAAATCCAGACCTGCTTCCATTAATTCAGCCGGTACCAACGGCGCCGGTCCCCAAGCCTGATAGGCAGGTGTACCTGGATGATAGATTACACCATACCAGGCATCGGTTGGTTTGCCATACGCATCGCCATTGAAAAAACAGCCAATACGGCCTATGGCTTGACCTAAAATAAGGGCCGGGGCGGCAATATCGGCAAATCGCCAAAAGGAAAGCCCTTTACGGGTGAAATACCACCATGCTAATAGTGCATTAGCAGCTACTGCCCCCTGAATAGATAGACCACCATCCCAAAACATTAGTGCGTGCAGTGGGTTATCTACATATTGCTGCCATGAAAACATTACCTCCCATAGCCGGGCGCCGATGAAACCCACCATCACTCCGTATATCAGATATTCCTGCAGCATCTCTTCGCTAAATTCACTGTTCTTCGCCAGCCGGGTTGCTAACCATAGTCCGGCAAGAATACCGAGGCCTACCAGCAGACCCCAGGCGCGAACCTCAAATCCGTTTATACTAAATAGTATCGGATACATACCGTTCCTCCTTGTTATGTGGATGTCTCAACCTTCTGACTTGATTTTACCAAGACAATGTGATGATCTTATGAATAAACTTTGAATAACCTCTGCTATTTAAAAAGGAAGGGGCCGTCTACATTCACTGGCACGGTCTTGTAATACCTAACGACCAGGATGGACCAGGTAAAACTATCAAACCCGGTGAAAAGTACTCCTACTCATTTATAGTGAGCGAATCGGGAACATATTGGTACCATTCTCACTATCGGCCTGTACTTGACCAGGTTGACAATGGTTTATATGCTCCAATTATCGTCAAGGCTCCGGAAGACGATAAATACAGCGACGACCATATCTATGGTGTTAGATGACTGGTACCTTGACACAAACGGCAATCGCCTCAAAGGTACAGCCAGAGGTGCTATGGAGCGCTTGGGAATATCGAGACAGTGAACGGAAGTCTGGTTCAGCAATTCAACCTTAGTCATGAAGAAAGGCGAATTGCACAAGCTTCGTTTTATTAACGCATCGACTGCGGCTGTTCATACTATCAAAATATCCGGGCACCGTTTCCGCGTTACCCATACCGACGGCCATCCTTTGTCACAGCCGTACGAGACGGATGTGCTAACCTTATCGCCTGGCGAACGGCTTGACGCTGAAGTGGCGGCAGTGGCGAAGTAGGCCTAGCCTATACAATAGAGAGCGACCGAAGTGAACTAGGCATTAAAATTCCTATGCAATACCAACAAGGGGAAGTTGCCTCTGCAACATCACCTTTTGTCGCACCTCAACCGAAAGGGTTTGCCGGCATTGAGAACCGGATACCTGACTTTACGCTTGACCTAAATTCAGTAATGGACATGGCGTCTCATAGTGTTATCTCTACGCCTGCCGCTCCAGCGGGCGGACATGCGGGACACGGAGCACCGGCTCCAATTGTAACCAATGAAACACAGATGCAGGGCGGCATGCGTTGGACCATTAACGGCAAGTCGTACCCTGATGTTGCTGCGTTACAGGTCAAGCTTGGACAAATTGTTAAAGTTCGGATTATTAATAATGACGTAAGCACGGCTGAGAAAATGGACCACCCTATCCACATTCACGGCACTGAATTCCAGATTGTATCCCTAAACGGCAAAGCACCTGAACGAGAAATGTGGAAAGATACCGTTAATGTACCTGCCGGCGAGTATGTCGATATTGCCTTTACAATGAATAACCCTGGCACATGGATGCTTCACTGCCACATCCTTGACCACGAAGATGGTGGTATGATGACTACTGTTGTAGCTAAATAAAGGGAATCACAAGTAAGAAACGAGATATTCGAAGCCGACGAGGTTCGAATATCTCGTTTCTTTTCTTTGGATCATAAACCAGGCGTCAACTCGCGAATCACTTCACACCAGACTGCGCTTTCTCACAAAAAATTTCATAACATCTCTATAAACCTTTCATTATATATTCATATCTGTACTTTATGATATAGATAAAACGAAACTATTCTGGGGCCAAACATAATACAAGGGAGTGAAACGCTGTGAACTTCGCTCAACATCAGGACACCGATAACGCCATAATAGATGAAATTCGCCACTTGGTTCAAAGCATTAACCAGTTAGACCAAACAAAGCGCTTTGACGAAAGCGACAGGTTATATCAGCAACTAGAAGCAAAACTTCAAGAGTATATGCAAACAAAGAAGCTCGAAGGTTATGCATTGGAAAAGATAATTTGAACAGGAAGAACCCATTCCATATTATAGAACAAAAGAGCTGCGTTATTGGGCAGCTCTTTTGTTTATACCTTAAATTGTTTAACAGCGCCTTCCAGTCCAGTGCCATTTGTGCTAGCCGCTGACTAGATGCTGCCATCTCCTCCATTGAGGCCGACTGTTCTTCAGTGGCTGCCGAAATTGTCTGGGTCTCGGCGGTAGTATGCTTGCTTACACGATCAATTTCCCGCATAGAAGCAACGACGTGCCCGCTGTTAACGGCAATTTTCTCAATCGCTAATGCAATCTCGCTAACCTGCTCGGATACTTTTTCAACGAAAGATGCGATTTCACCAAACGCCTGCCCAGCGTTATTCACTACTTTGGTACCAGTCTTAACCTCGCGCGTGCCGTTCTGCATAGCCGCTACAGCCCGCACGGTATCCTCCTGGATTTCGCCGATCATAGCGGCAATTTTCTTTGCCACCGCTTCTGATTGCTCGGCCAGTTTACGTACTTCCTCTGCTACCACATGACAATCAGTATGTTGGAGAATGCCACCTTGTGCAAGAAAAAATGAAAAGTCGCCGTCATTTCAACTGACTGGCGACAAAAAACTAAGAAAAGGGGCCATCTAAAAAGCAAGATGCTTTTTAGATGGCCTCCTGCACTAACTCTTATGTTGGTTATTGTTGGGGGGCAGCTTTCATCATACCTTGGCCCATCATGCTCGATCCGTTCCCACCCATTATGCCGCTGTTCATCATCGAACCCATTTGCGTCATGTGGTCATTCATACTTTTTGCCTGTTCAGGCGTCAAGACGCCATCTTTGACGTGTTGTTCGACCATTTGCTGATGAAACTCGCCCATTTGGGTCATATCCATGCCTTGCCCCATCATCGATTGGGGAGCCGGTGTTGCTGCCAAGGCGAACGATGCCCCCATCACCACTACTAATGCGGCAATCCCAAAAATCCAACTTTTTTTCATGATCTTTTCCTCCACATTTATTTGTAATTTTTATTTCAGCCCATCATAGCTACTGCTTTGCTGACTAGCCTATTTTTGCGCTTTCCTACTATTCTATCGCTCCTTTCATTTGTAGTATACTGTATAGCATTTGAATATCTTATGAAGAAGTTATGAGGCTTTTGTGACATTTTCCTTAGCCGTAAAAAAAAGATTGCTTTCGCAATCTTTTTCATTCCTATCATTTTTTACTCTGTTTGTGTCTCGCCCGCCTTAATTAAGCTAGAATGGGGCCAGTGGCAGATAGTAAGTCTATTTTTTCATCTGGCGAAAAATGCGAAAAAACAAATATACCGTCGCCCCCAAGGCTACAAACAACAGCCAATATCCGGTGAAGTGAATTTGATGCTGGATCGGCCCTATCCCAGAATGCATCATGATCGCTGAAGTGAGGAGCATACTGGCAATTATCAAACTGTAGGCAATCCGGTTTATGGATTTGTCCAATTTCTCCCCGATAAAATCCATGCCACTAATGGACAACGGTATTTTCTTATCCCCGCGAGTAACACCGGAAATAAAGGCCGGGAGTTCGGAGAACAGAATCCGTAGCTTTTTCTTAACATCAAGAGCATTCGCCAGTAATACTGTTTCACTGGGCTGTGGTAGAATATTTTTATGTAGAAATTCTTCGATGATCGGCCGTGATATATCTAGAAAATTAACCTCCGGGTCAATCTTACGCGCATTTCCTTCAGCAATGGCAAATGCTTTACCCAATAGCAACAGTCGCTCCGGCATACGGATGCCGTGCCTTTGCGAAATCTGCATCATCCCAAAAATCATTTTGCCCATCTCTACTTTTCCCTGAGCCATGCCTTGAGATACAAAAAGCAATTCAGCCATATCCTCATAATAGTTTTGCCAGTTCGTATTACCTGAGGATTCTCCCATTTCCAGCGCCACGTTCATCAGTGCTTCTACATCGGTATTTTGTATCGCGGTAAAATTCTCTACTAATCGTTCAGTCATTCGCGGATCAGTACGCCCAACAATGCCAAAATCGAGATAGACTATTTCTCCTGTTGGGGTTAGGCGAATATTACCGGAATGCGGGTCACCATGAAAGACACCGTGCAGTAAAACCTGACGCAGAAAACTTTCCAGAAACTTACGCGCCAGTTCCCTACGAACCGTCAGGTCTTGTTTTATTGCCGCCTCCTCAATACTAATTCCCTCTATAAACTCCATCGTTAAGATGTTCTCGTTGCTGAGACGCCACTCTACCTGCGGCACACGAGCTAACCCTTCGCCACCCAGCAAGCGGCTGAACATCTGGATATTGCCGGCTTCTACGGCAAAATCAATTTCCTTGCGAAGCGAATGAGAAAAAATTGCGAAACTATTTTCTATATCCAGCAATTTATACACTTCGGGCTGGTCAGCTAAAAATCCAACGATTTTTTGCAACACCATTAAATCGAGTTCAATCTGATTGATAACCTCCGGTTTCCGGACTTTAATCACGACTTTACGCCCATCCTGTAAGATGGCCATATGAGCCTGAGCAATGGATGCGACCCCCAGCGGCTCCGGCTCAATAGATACAAACCATTCTTTGTAATCCGGCAAGTTTTCCGAGATTACTTCTTGTATGCGCTCAAACGGTACCGGAGTCACTTGCTCCTGCAGACGTTGTAAGGCATCGGTCACAAATAGCGGCACAATATCCGGCCGACTGCTAAAAAATTGGCCAAGCTTAATAAAAGTCGGCCCCAACTCTTCCAGCATCGCTGGTAGCGTTTGAACCAGACGCCGGAACTCCTCACTTTGAAGTGTTTTTTCCAGCGCAGAGGCTCTACTCCAGGAATCGAAGGTAAAAAACCGCCGCAACCCTAAATCTTTTACTAAAAAACCAAACCCATACCTGACAAACACACTCGCAATATGACGGGCTCTCGCTCGCACCGCATCGTCTCTATGCCATAGAGCCATTTCCACACCTCCATCAGACAGTTATATATGTTCATTATAACCTTATATGTTGCATTTTGAAAACACGATAGTCACTAAGTTAAAAATTGTAACAAATCTCACTATTCGCAACGGGATGCAAAGGACTTCTGGTATTGAAGCACGTGGCCTCTACCCCGCAGCTACCGGCTGACCATACCCAACAGTAGGAAGTTATTAGTCTAAAGACAGCAAGACCTCAGAAGTGAATTCCCTATCAGCAAGTATAACTGAAGCAAAACCTGAAAAGCTATTATTGTTGGGCTACTCTAGCTCAATAAATGCGTACTCAGGAGGCCGCTATGAAAGCAAAAAAGCTGTATTACTCTATCCCCATCATTACTATATTCCTCATTGCGTTGCTCATTACTGGCTGCACCGAGCCACAGAAAAAGCCTGATCAATCACCAGTAACACCATCGCCGCAAATAGATATGATGGGTCAAGGCGATCCGTCAACCATGATGAACAATAACCCCGAGGCCATGCAAAACGCTATGTCCGCCCCCGAAAACCGCCAAACTATGATTAATGCGATGGGTTCACCACAAATGCAGACCGCGATGACAGATATGATGCAAGACCCCGCCATGCAGAAGAACATGGCGCAAATGATGAGCAAACCCGAAACCCGAGGATCAATGGTCAAGATGATGTCTGATCCAGCTATGCGCCAAGCTATGACGGACATCATGGCTGATCCTGCCATGAAAGCCACCTTTAAATCCATGGTTAAAGATCCCCGCTTGGCTCCTATTGCCAGGGAAGCGCTTAATCAATAGAAAATGCAAATGCCAGACATACATATCTCAGGCAAAACAACCCCCGCTTTTAAGCCGTTCGACTTGGAAGCGGGGGTTGTGTTCCACTACTCACTAGAAAAAGATTACTGTGATAGCCTATTAAAGCGTGTTTCAAAAAACACGCAACCATAAAAAAGGGAGGCTGTTAGAAAATGCCCAGATGTTGTTGCATATGCGACTACAAACATCGCTGTGGTACATAAGCGTAGTAGCATCACTAGGAACAGCGAGGCTTGCGCTACGTTGTTATTTATGCGACGTAACAGCAATTGTTACTGACTGGTTTGTTAGCATCACCGCGTACAAAAGGTACGCAAGCAAGCAAACGCAGTCGTGATTGCGCAACTCTTGGCGCTTTAGCGCTATAGAGTTGGCGGCATGCCCCTTGCAGGTACAACGCAGATGGGCGTTTTCTAACAGCCTCTATTATGCAGAGCGAAAACTGCTGACTACATTTTAGTAAATAAAGACCCCGGAAACCAGGCTTTTGCCGTTCCGAGGTTAAACTTAGGTTGTCTATCTATCATGCCTCTTCTGTATTTGCAGAAGCTTCGTCTTCTGATTCTTTTCCTTGTCCCATGCGGGAAACCAGATAAATCGCAATTCCGGTAGCAGCTAGCGCTCCGATAATTGCTGGAGTGGTGATATATTCTTTAGGCAGATACTCATATAGACCAATCAAGCCAAATGCAATAAAAATCAAGGCTGCGACCCATTTAACTGTTCGTTCGGGGATGCGCTTCCCAAGTACGATGCCAACAATTATACCGATACCGTCTGCAACCATCATACCTGCAGTTGTCCCCATCCAGACCGGAAGGACCGTATTAAACTGAGCCGCTAATGCTATTGTCGCCAATTGGGTTTTATCGCCCATTTCCGCAATGAAGAATGCGATGGCGACAGTCCAAAATGGGCTGCGGTGGTTAGCCTTTTCCTCTCCAGCTAGTTCATCGCCACGGATTGTCCAAAGTCCAAATACGATAAAGGAAGCTGCTGCCGCAATTTGAACGTAACTCATAGGCATAAACTGAGTGATGTAATTGCCAACTATGACTGCGAATAGGTGGTTTAGGACGGTTGCGACAAAAACGCCCCACATAACCGTCTGCCAGCGAAAGCGGGTCGCAAAGGCCATTGCTAGAAGTTGAGTCTTATCTCCCATTTCCGCCAAGACTACAAACGCCAAAGAAGTGATAAACGCTACCATTGAATAATCCCCCTTTTGTTTATATCCAGCAAGTCCTGTGCACCACTGGCATGCAATCGCTTCGCTCATGACAAAATAAAAAAGCGAGACGATTAGCCAGGCACACTACTGCCGTGGCTAAAGGTCTCGCTAGTTGGTTATTCCAACGATAAGGCCAGGTGTCTCCACCAGTATGTTGACCCTACCAATAAGCTACTCCCCTTTAGAAGTATCTTTATTATACCGTAATAACAGAGTTTGTCAACTGTTTATTCCTTTTTTTAGCAGACCAAAATACACCATATACCCTTTTTTCGTTTTGTCTTGTATAATAACTAGGTACACTCATTCTGAAGGAGAATCTTGATGAAACTACGAAAAGGGCAAATCGCACTAACACTTGTTTGCATTATTCTCGGTCTTATGCTTGCTATTCAGTTTCGTACCACTGATGGGAATCTCCCCCTACAGTCTCAGCGGGCGGAAGACTTGACGCGACGTTTGGCTCAGGTTGACCAGGAACGAACGACATTGCAAAATGAGGTTCATAAATTACGCAGCGGCGTAACCTCTTCCGCTGATGCGGAACAGATTAAAGCAAAAGCCGGCTTCACTCGTATAACAGGGGCGGGAATTCAAGTTACCATGGATGACCGTGGCGTCAAGTCTGGCCCTGGAAAAAACTCCGAGTTGTATTTAATCCGTGACAGCGATATTTTGCTCGTATTGAACGAGTTAAAAGCGGCCGGCGCAGAAGCCATCAGCATAAACGGACAGAGAGTCATCTCGACGACAGAGGTCCGAAACGCAGGTCCGGCGATTGTCGTCAACAATATTGCTATCTCTTCACCAATTGAAATTAAGGCCACAGGTGACCCAGCGATGCTGGAAAATGCATTAAAGATTCGGGGCGGAGTAATTGAAACCCGCCAAATATGGGGTATCCAGATTGCAGTTACCAAGCAACAGAACGTAGAAATCCCGATGTACAAAGGCCCACAACGGTTTAACTACGCAAAACCCGTAAAGGAAGGTACACTATAATGTTATTGCCGGTTGCCGGTGTTGTGGTCGGATTTATTATTGGACTTTTATTCGAAATCCAAGTGCCTATTGCATACGCGAAGTATACATCTGTAGCGCTACTGGCCTCGTTAGATTCCGTATTTGGTGGTATGCGGTCAGGAATCGAAGGGAACTTTGATAATACAGTATTTATCACTGGCTTCTTCACTAATGCATTGCTAGCTTCTGGAATGGTTTACATCGGAGAACGAATTGGAATTGATTTGTATTATGTTGCGCTGTTAGCTTTCGGATTGCGCGTGTTTCAAAACATCGCGATCATACGACGGAATCTTCTTAGCAAGTGAACTTCACGAAACAATTTTACGGAAACAAAAAATGGGCCGCCCTCTATCAGTAGGACAGCCCATTTTTATCGCCTAATACTAAGCCTGCTATCTCGCCGTGATTGCGACAGCATAAGTGCAACCGATACAAAAAAGTCCGCACCACTTTGATGTGGTACGGACTTTTTTTATAAGCTTACAAGATAGCTTGCGCCTTATCTTTTTCACACGGCCTCATCGTATTCTAGTTACAATGAGTTGCCTCCACCGTCTTTGGATCAACTGTCTTCGACTTTCCGTCAGGAGTTGTCGTCTCAATGCATTGTGTCGACGTTTCCCCAGCTGCCTTTGGGCCCACCTCACGCGTCATACCTGGCGCTACTTTTTCAGCAGCGCTGGTAATGGGCAGTTCGTATACGAGACCAAAGGCGCCTGCTGTAAGCAGTCCACCCAGAACGAATGTGGCAATTGTCTTCTTCATGTTATCCCTCTTTTCATTATATTTATCTAAGCTAGCTCTACCTCTGATGACTTAATTGTAACGACAGACTGCGAAGACTCTCTTAATCTTTACATCGCCTTCTCCTCCTTTGTCTCATCCTTTTTAGTCATCATTTTCATCATCACAATGTGCATCAGTGGGCACAGCAATAGCATCATATAACCAGCTATTGTGGAATAGCCTAATCCTTTAAGGAGAAATGCCAGACCTAATGGTACCAAGCAGCAAACCAGCATCATTACCATGTGTTTCATGCTGCTTCCACCAGAATTGCCATGGCAGGAGGGCGTTTTTTTCTCTTCCATTTCAATCCCCTATCTATGCCTGTGTAATATGCATGAAGGCATGACACAATCCCATACGGTCAGCCTCAATGCGGATAGTATCATCTGCTGGGTCTTTGTATATATCGGTTGTTCATTTTCAGGTTTTGTGTGTTGATCCATATTTCCTCCGAGAGGAGGACCGGGGAATCCCCCGGTCGCACTGTTTTACTTAATGATTATGACCCTGCAACTGAACACTCACCTGTTTAAGAGCTTCAAGAGCGGTAGCGATTTTAGCCTCAGCAGACTTTTGATCTGCAAGAGAAGCATTTACGGCGCCGTTCACATCGGTTACACTCTTCTGCAAAGAGTCTTTCATCCGGGCATCGGTAACGTGGACGATCAGACGGTCATTCGTTTTCAGCGCTTCGGCCGCGATAAGCTTCGCTTCCGCCCATTTACCTTCTTTCACCATCGTCCCAGTATCCTTTAGCTTACGCTCTAAGTCTTGCGCGATTGGCTGAACATCTTCCTTCGGCATCGAACTGGCAGACTTAGCAGCCGTTGAGGGGGCAGACTTAGACGTCTGCTTGTCGCTGGAACCACACCCAGTGGCTACAGCCAGCACCAAAATCGCGACCAAAGATAGCAGGATCAATTTTTTGTTACGCATTACATCCATCTCCCTTATATTTCGTTTATTATTTGTTTACCTTTGTTTGAGTAGAAACGCTTAATTACTTACTGTTTTGCTATCCGACGGCGCTGTTGGCACTTTATTATGCCACGCGTAATAAATACATGGCAGCAAGATCAGTGTCAAGAACGTCGAGGATACTAAGCCACCAACAATAACAAGAGCCATCGGTCTTTGCACTTCAGCGCCGGCGCCTGACGAGAAGAGCAGCGGGAACAGGCCGATCCCGGCTACTGTGCAGGTCATGATAACCGGTCGGAAACGATCCATAGCTCCGTCAATAACGGCTTCCTTGATAGGCTTTTCCTTAGACAATTCGGTTATACGATCCAGCATCATAACACCATCTTGCACTGCAATGCCAAACAAGGCAATAAACCCTACAGCCACCGCTACATTGAAGTTTGTGTTGGTTAGGAAAACTGATGCAATGCCGCCAACTAGCGAGAAGGGAACATTCAACAGAATCATGACCGCGCCTTTCACTGTGCTAAACGACATAAACAGCAGCATGAATGTCATCAAGATCACGGCCGGAATAACGATGGCCAGTCGGGCTTTGGCGCGTTCCTGGTTTTCATATTGACCAGCCCACTTATAGTAAAATCCCGGTGGAAATTCCACTTGCTCATTAATCAGCTTGTTTGCTTCTTCGACAACGCTTCCAATATCGCGATCTCGGGTATTCAGCTGTACGAGAGCCCGATACATTCCGTTTTCGCTACTGATCATGGACGGGCCGTCAACAACTCTAAACTCCGCTACCTCGCCGAGCGGCACATAAGCCCCAGGACTCACGGCACCAAATGCAGCAGCGCCGCCTCCCATGCCGCCACCCATTCCGCCGCCCCCACCGGCCGCTGCTTTAACTCCGCCAGCGCCAGCAATGGGGATAAGGATATTCTTCATCGCATCGATATTTTCGCGGCTATCCCGATTAAAGCGCACCAGGATGTCGACCCGCTTTTTCCCCTCGATGGTGGTCGTCGCAGACCTGCCGCCAACAGTTAGCTCAATGGCGTCTTCTACGTCACTGATACTTAACCCATAGCGAGCAACCTTTGCACGATCAATATTCATTTCCAGATATGGCGCCCCCAGAATGCGTTCAGCGAGTAAGTCACTAACACCGGGAACGGTGGATAATACTTTTTCAACTTCTAGTGCCTTTTGCTGTATAACATTAATATCGTCGCCGAATATCTTGACGCCCAGTTCAGTTCTGATCCCGGTCGTCAGCATGGCTAGTCTGCCTGCGATTGGCTGGGTAAACGCCAGATTTAATCCAGGCAGATTAGCTAATTTGCCCATCATATCTAGTTCAATATCTGTTTGCGTATAGCCAGGTCGCCACTGATCTTTCGGTTTTAATGTAACAATCGTCTCAATCATGCTGATTGGCGCCGGGTCCATGGCTGATTTGGCGCGCCCCACCTTACCGACAGACATTGCCACTTCCGGAATTTCCATGATGAGCAGATCCATCTTTTTCGCCGCCTCAGTTGCCTCTGTTAATGAAACCGATGGCAGCATGGTCGGCATGACGAGGATACTGCCTTCTTCCAGTCTAGGCATAAACTCTGTGCCGATGAATGGCACCAGCGAAAAGCTGACAAGCATCATCACAAGAGCGAAGCCCATCGTCAGTTTGCGGTGCTTAATGGCTGTTTGCAAGATGGGCAAGTAGGTCTGATTCAGCTTCTTAACAACCCAGGTTTGTTCTTCTTTGATCTTGCCCCGCAGCAATACAGTACATAAAACCGGAATCAGAGTAACTGCTAAGATGAGCGAACCCGCTAAAGCGAAGGTTTTGGTCCATGCCATCGGATTGTACATTTTCCCCTCTGTCCCAGTCAGCGCAAAGACGGGGAAAAATGTCACGATAACAACGCTCAGTGAGAAGAAAAGCGGTCCCGCTACCTCTTTTGACGCTTCTAAGGCTACGTCAATAACACTGCGCCGGCCTTGATTTTCCGCCAAATGCCGATAAATGTTCTCGACCATGACAATGGCAGCATCTGTCATAACCCCGATACCGATGGCAATACCACCTAATGACATCAGGTTTGCCGAGAGGTTAATGCCTTTCATTAAAATAAAGGCGATCAGGATGCCGATGGGTATCGCGCTCGTAACGATAATACTTGCACGTAAGTTGCCCATAAATAGCAGCACGACTAAGAAAACCACGAGGAACTCTTCCGTGAGAGCCTCAGTTAAGGTACTAACAGCCCGTTTTACCACACCGGTCTGATCATAGAAGGGTACGATTTTCATCCCCTCCGGCAATGACGGCTGTATCTCGGTGATCTTCTCCTTGACGCGGTCAATCACCTGGAGCGTGTTTTCATTCGCTTGCTGGATCACGATGCCGCCGGCCGCTTCATTGCCAAACTTGGTTAGGACACCTCGACGGGCATCCGGCCCCAGCTCAACACGGGCGACATCCTTAACAGAGACCGGTATATTGTTGTTTTGCGTAATGACGATGTTATTGATGTCTTCAAGCGATTCAACTAAGCCTAAACCACGGATGACAAACTCTTGGCCATTTTGCTCCACCACTTTAGCGCCCACATTGGCATTGTTGCTAGCGATGGCGCTATATACCTGACCGATGCCAACGTTGTAGGCTCTGAGTAAGTTCGGATCAAGATTGACTTGGTATTGCAGGACATAGCCGCCGATACTGGCAACTTCCGCCACCCCGGTAACAGAGCTAAGCTGCTGTTTTAAAAAGAAATCTTGGGTTGTACGGAGTTCAGCGAGGTTGTGACTGTCACTTTCAAGGGTATACATGAAGACCTGGCCCATCGGCGTGCTGACAGGTCCAAGGGTCGGTACTACGCCTTGCGGCAGATTCGGCAATGCCTGCTGCGTCTTTTCATTGACCACCTGTCGCGCAAAGTAGGGGTCAACCCCATCTTCAAAAATGACAGTTACTAGTGACATTCCAAATCCAGACTGTGATCGAATTTCTTTCACCTTCGGCAACCCTCTCAGAGCGGTTTCCAAAGGATACGTGATTTGATCTTGGACTTCCTGCGGTCCACGTCCCATCCAGTCGGCATAGACCAGCACCTGATTTTCGCTTAAATCTGGAAATGCGTCTATGGGCATGTCTTTTAAGACAAAAGCGCCGTAGGCGATGATGAAGACAGTCAGTGCGATGACAACTGCTCTATTACGCAGCGATAATTCTACTATTTTATTAATCATCGTTCACGCCCCCTAGTGACCGCTATGGCCGCTGTTTACATTGGTCTGAGCGGGTGGCGCAGACTGTGGCGCGTTGGCCGGAACTGTCTGTTGCGGGGTACCCCCTCCGGATTTACCACTTCCATGACCAGCGTGGCTGCCATAGGCTCCAAGCTGGGTCTGCGAGTCGATCAAGAAAGCTGCCTTTGTTACGACCACATCGCCCGAGTTAAGTCCTGATAGTACCTGAATAAATCCGTTAGACTCCTGACCAATGACAACGTCGCGTTTTACAAACGTCGACTCGTCTTGAGCGATGAAGACAATTTTTCTAAGACCTGTGTCGATAAGGCTAGAGGTAGGAATGACCAGACTCTCATTAAGTGACGATTTGATGGCAGCACTGGCGAACATATTCGGTTTTAGTTTTCCATCTGGATTACTAAGTTCTACCCGGACTTTGGTTGTACGGGTAGCATCATCGATGATGGGAGAAATGAAGCTGATCATACCAGAAAAGGTCTGTCCGGGATAGGCTGGCGTGGTTACTGCTACTTCTTGCCCCAGTTGAATACTAGCAATATCTCTCTCATACACGTCGGCATACAGCCAAACGGTAGACAAATCTGTCACGCCAAACAGTTTTTCCCCTGCCATGACATATGCGCCCGCAACAGCTAGCTTTTCAGTGACAGTCCCTCCGAACTGAGCCCGAATGATCATTTGCCTATTTGATTGACGCGTGTGCTCTAGATGCTCGATTTCCCCAGATGACACACCGAGAAGGTCGAGCTTTCTTCTCGCTGCCTGCAGGAGTTTGGCATTGGTCTGATTCATTTCTGGACTGATATTTTTCAGTTTTTGTACCGTCTCTAGAGCAAGAATATATTCTTCCTGCGCGGCAATGTAGTCAGTGCTATAAACAGCGGCCAAAGCTTGCCCCGGAGCTACGTAAGCTCCGTCTGCGTTGACATAGAGTTCATCGATTCGACCCATGATTCTTGATGTAAGGTACGCTTTGCCTGTTTCATTGACGGCAACCTTGCCAGTTGTCCGGATGTTTTTTGTCAGGGCTTTCTTTTCTACTTTGGCTGTTTGAACCCCAGCCAACTGCCTGGCTTTTGCATCTAGTGTCACCTTGTCGCCGACAATTGCTGACGGGGCGCCAGTTTGATGGGAGCTATGGCTCGCCGTTGGTGCTTGTTTAGGATTCATGTATTTATAGGTACCGTAGCCCCCTGCCGCGAGTACAGTTACAGCGACACCGGCGATGATCAGTTTTCTTGCCCGTTCCTTCTCAAGCATCGTATCTACTCCTTATTTGCCATTTCCAATTTGGGCGCTTCAGGGGCCTTACCGACGGCTTTTTCTAAGTTAGCCATTGCTTTTTCGTATTCGACTTTTGCTTTATAAAGAGCGAGTTTGGCGTTTCGTAGGGTATTAACCCCTTCGAGCATATCCATCATATCCACTTTGCCACTGCCATAGCCGACAATAGCGGCCTGATATGTCGCCTCAGATTGCGGAATCACGACTTTTTGATACAGCTCGATTTGACGCCAGTAAGCCTGCGCATCGGACAGAGCCATCTGAATGTCCATTGCCTGCATATTCTTCATGTTTTGCAACGCTGCTTGAGACGCCTCCAGATTGGAGTTCGCGGACTTCACTTCCGCTTGGTTTTTGTCGCCCCAGAGCGGAATCATCGCCATCACTCCGATGCTCCAGGTGCTGGGTTGTCTAGTAGTGACATCAGGGCCCGGCATCCCCCCCATGCTGGGGTCGGCTGGGCCGGCCGTAGTCATTGATTTGTACGATTTACGGCCGAGACTCAGTTCAAAATCTGGATTGCTTAGTCGTTTCGCCAGATCTACACCGTTTTTCGCCATTTCGACCTGTTGTTCCATACCGCGAACGGCTGGCCCTGAAAGTGATTGTTTACTGAGAGTATCAAACGTCTGAGTTGGTGCGGTGGTTCGGAAAACTTCTTTTACACTGAGCGGTGCGTTGGCTGAACGCCCCATCAGTGTATTGACTTTGCCGCTGGCGGCAGATGCCATCGCTCCCATGCTAGCAATCTCCACATCCATTTTGGATACTTCTGTCTGTGCCTTCAAGGTGTCCTGAAGGGCAACCATGCCGGTTGAGTAGTTTATTTGTGCTAAATCTACTAGTTGTTTCATGAGCTGTTGGTTCTCTTGCATGATTTGAACGGCCTGGGAATTATACAGATAATCGTAGTACGCCTGTTTAACCTGTGTAGAGATGTCGAGCTTCTTCGCCTCATATTCAGCCGCGCTCATCGCAGCGTCACTCTCGGCCATCTTGCCCATGGCATCGAGTTTGCCGGGATTCATGAATTCCTGGCTTAGCGTGTATTCAGTCATCATTCCGTCTAACGGATTGAAAGAATTGGTCGGAATATCGTCTTTCATGATACCTAGCTTGGGATTCGGCAGAGCACGCGCCAAGGGGACGCGGTTCTGCTTCTCCTCCCAGCGTTTTTGGGCCTCGGTAATCGCCGGGTTGGTCTTTAGAGCTGCTGCCAGAACTTCATCTAGCGAAAGCGGCGCCTGCGCCGCCAGCGAAAGACCTGTCGCATTAAAAAGTATGGTAATTACCGTTAACGTTAAAATTAATCCTCTGTTTTGCATATTCAGCCTCCATTACAGTATGTCGTGTTCTCACAGTGTTCGCATTCGCCCTCACTCTTGAATGGCAATAACCCGCTTAACGAAAAAGAACAGTGCAGCCACATTCACTATCAAAAGCAGCCCCATCATTATTGGACCCCTCCTAGTTTTTAATCTATAGTCAGTATAGCGAAAGAATATAGGTTTCTTATGAATGAATTATGAAGATTGCGTGAATATAGGTTTTTTTTCAAAAAAGTACTGATTTAGGAGAGTATAAGGAACTTAGATCTTCTAACCTGTATTGATCGAACAATAGACGGCATCTCTGGTCTAGCTATGTTAAAGAAAACAGCCGAACATCCATCCGACGAGGGGGCTTGTTCGGCTGTCTTTAAACTGCTAGCCATGGTGGCCGGAATGAGCAGAGCCATTATCTGCTGGTGGTTTTTGCTGTTCTTGGTCAGCAGGTTGATCAGTACTCTGTGCTGCGGCGAATGCCGGCGTCATTACCGGACTTACGACCGTACCAAGAACGAATGCAACCATAAGACTAGCAAAAACGAATTTAGTGAACATCTTCATAAACAAACCTCCCTAAGAGAATATATTTAAGTTTTAACTCTATGTACTCTATACAGCAATATCGATTTCCCCGCCCAGATTTGGTTCAAGGTTTTTAGGGGTTCCCTTGCTGGCTAGGGTTGTCTTTCTGTTTTCGCTATCTTTATTCATAGCGCCGCTTGCCATCTGACTGTGCTGACTGCCACTGCAACCTGCCATACCAGACATGCCTGCACCACCAGCTACTCCGCCCATGTTCATCTCGCATTCACCTCCTGATAGAGAATATGGCTCATTATAACAGGGAAAAGTGAATAACTAATGAATTTTGGAAGAGTATAATCATTTTCTTTTTAACCGAATTCGTTTACCCGATAACCCTCCTGGCCCCCACATACCGTGAGCTCCAGTAAGGACTGCTCATACGATCAATTGCTATACCCCTACTTGATGTGGCACTGATAAAATTGCCATCACCAAGATAAATTCCATTGTGAGATGGCCCGGGCTCATAGGTACTGAAAAACACGAGATCGCCCGACTTTAGCTGATCATAACGTATAGGAATTCCTACTTGAAATTGGACATCGGCAGTCCGTGGTAGCGAAATTCCACTGGCACGGAACACATATTGAGTAAAGCCTGAACAATCAAAGCCCGCAGGAGAGTTTCCACCCCACAGATAGGGTACTCCAATGAAACGCTTAGCAAATGAAAGGATCCCGTTTGCGTTTAACCTGCGACTAAAACTTCGGTTTACACCAGCACGGGAGGCACGCAGCGCTTCCCAGGTCTCAGCCCCAACGATATCATCTACCTCTAAACCAACTGACATTTGGTACTGCTCGACTGCCTGTTGGGTTTGGATTCCGTAAACACCATCAACCTCACTAATCTCATACTGCATTTTCTGTAGTTGTTCTTGCAGAATTCGAACCTCTGAACCCGAGTCACCAGGTTTCAAGCTGGCGGCGCTTGCGACCGCCAAGCTTCCTAGCTGAATCGTCAGCGCAAAATAAACCAGTATCCAACTTGCTCTAAAAAGGACTTTCAATTGAATCCGCCTTTCTCTGCCTTCGAGGTTAGCTGTCGGGTTAGGGCCAAAGGCTGACCCCGCATGGTTCCATGCTTCACCCCAATGTTGGTTCCCCCGTACCTTTCGGATTCGGCATTGTTAAGATTTTGGAAACGATTATGGCTTAAGCCAAGGGATAAAGCGTGGCGTCCTCGCCGCGTACTCGATATACTCATCACCGAACTGTTCAATGGCTTCTTGTTCTTCCCGCTTGGAAAGCCATAGATACATACGAACCAGTACGGGGAACATTAATACTGTCAGTATCGTCGGCCATTGAATTAAGAATCCTAGCATCATCGCGATAAACGCAACATACTGAGGATGCCTAACATATTTGTATGGCCCTGTCATCGCAACTGAATTATTCTGTTGTGCTTTGTGCAAATAGCGCCAAGTGAACCCTAAGAAGATTAGCCCGCCTGTAATGAACACTTCACTAACGGTGTGAATCCAACTGGTGTGGGGATCACCTGTCATCCCTAAGAGGGTGTACCATAAATGTCCGCCACCATGAGAAAAGTTTAGTTCTGGAAAATGTGTTCCCAACCAACCGGAGAGAAGATAGATCGTGAGCGGAAACCCATACATTTCCGTGAATAACGTGATGATAAACGCGGAAAACGCTCCAAAGGATCGCCAATCCCGAACGTTGCGCGGCCGGGTAAAACTCAGTGCAAAAATAATAAAGATTAACGAATTAACCACTACAGCGCCCCAAAGGCCATAACCCCACATGACAGCCACTCCTTATTCATCGTGTTATATCAATTGGCTGTCATCTATCTATTCAGACAACCAAGCTATTGTAAAAAAGGGACCTAGTAAAAGTGCTACTAGGTCATTTACTACTGAGGAGGTGGTGTTAACCACCCATGTATACTTTAACAAACAAGTATTAATATCTGATGAATATGATGTGAATAAGTCATGAATTTTTTCCGTCATTGCATTAAAATCAACAGTTCTCCTGATATGTAGTTCAAGAATTATTCGAGATATGCCAAGAAAGCCGGCAGGCACATAGCAAAGCAGCCCTACTAAAAGGGCTGCTTTGTTGTGTCACTATATCGAACTCTCGTTTGGGCAACAGGATAAACAACAACTCTGATATTTCCGCCTTATCTATTTCTATGCAATATCCAGTTCCTCAGCCTCTGACCTGGCATAAGCCGACCGATCAAACTCACCTGCATTATCAGCTATTACCAACGATGCTACAGTAGTGCCTGATGCATTGACAGCCGTACGGGCCATATCAACAATCGGGTCAATGCCAAGCACAATGGCCATTCCTTCAAGAGGAAGCCCCAGACTGGCTAGTACCACCGTCGTAGAGATCGACGCAGGTCCCGGAATACCTGCCGTTCCGATCGAGGCTATTGTAGCAGAGGCAACAATCAGAAAATAATCAGCAATTGTTAGTTCGATACCAAAAACACGAGCTACAAAAACCGCTACAATAGCTGGCCATAAACCACCGCAACCATTCATATTCATTGTAGCACCTAAGGGGGCCACAAAGCTGGCTACTTTCCCTGATACCTTTAATCGTTTAGTAATGACCTCTAAATTCACTGGCAAGGTGGCATAACTACTGCGCGTCGTGAATGCTACCGCTAGCACCGGATAAATTTTTCGCAGAAACTGGAGAGGATTAACCTTGACTACAAAGGCAACTAAACTGCCATAGGTAATTAGCATATGAACGGCGCAGGCAATATACACCGCTACAATCACTTTCCCCAAAGGTAATAATGTGGCTAACCCATATTTGCCAGACATAGTTACCATCAAACCAAACACACCGTAGGGCGTAAAACGGACAACCAGTCCAGTAACCCGGAACATCACCTTGGTAAAGGAATTAATAAATTCTTTAACCGGTCTCATACTCTCCGGTGACTTGGCACTCTCGATAATAATTGCAACAGCGAAAAATAATGCAAAAACAATAACTGGTATGACTTTGCCATTGGCCATTTCCGCTACCGGATTGGCAGGCACCAAGTCTAAGAGTACCTTGCTGAAGGCCGGAACTTCACGTGCCTTAAATGAAGCATTGGCTGTAAACTGCACGCCAGATCCAGGATCGAGTAGTAAAGCAACGCCTAAGCCAATGCTGGCGGCTATTGCAGTAGTTACCAAAAATAGGGATACCGTTTTTAAGCCTATCTGTTTCAACTTCCCTGGGTCAGACAAAGTGGTGATGCTGGATATAATAGAAGCTGCCACCAACGGCATAACGAGCATCTTAATAAGGTTAATATAAACCTGTCCAATAGTGCCTATATTGGCGGACTGCTCTTTGAACAGTATTCCAACAGTAACACCCGCAATCATGCCAATAAACACCCGAGTGCCAAAACCTACTCTTTTAACGGCTAATCCGTATAGTATTGCTATGACAATGGCGGAAACAATCATTCCAAAATTCATAAATAAGCTCCTTTCTAATACATAACTAATCGCTTAATCATCTTTCCCCGTCCTCTGCATGATACAACACATAAATCTCACTTCCTCTCCCACGCAAACAAAAAGGTCAAGACGTCCCTCGTAGAGGAATGTCTTGACCTTTGGACGTCCAATCAGTCATTAAATTAAATTGGCTAAGTTACTTTATCGTATGTAAACGCACATGTCAATGGAACCTTTTCTGTAATAATTCAAGAACGAAGAATTGACCCAAAGCCAATCCTCAGTTCAGTATACGGAGTACAAAACTATTTGTTCTCTTTTTGGGGAGAAATTTCGCAACAATCAGATGCCTGGACTTGGTTCTTCCCTGCCTCCTTTTCCTTTTCGACAATACGTTTCTCAGTATCTCGAATTATTTTCTCCTGGATGTAATTGCCCTCACCGGCAAATACCGTCGATGCAAAGCCAGTTAAAACGAAGGCCAAGGTAGCAACTAGAGCTAACTTTTTCACAGTATCTATTCCCCCTTATTTTCTAGTAATTTCTTCCTACATCATACAAAAAACCTCTGAATATCTGATGAATTTCTTGTGAAAAACTTGCTCTATTTTCATAATTGATCGATTGAAATAAATATATGGGCGTAAAGGTGATGATTGCTCCATTTCGTTCTGCACTTTGACCAAGAAACTGAAATAGCATACGATCTTCGCAAATTATTCATTACGCTTTCACCTTAAGTCGGTATACTACAATCATGAAGAGATGGTTATTTACAAGTGTCCATGGTGCAGTAAAAGCCCCTGCGGTGCATCCATGAAAAAGACATTGGTTACTTTAAGTGTTATGTCAGCCCTCGTTATGATCACGGGAGTTACTTCAGCAAATTCACTTCTGCTCGATACAGACTTGATCAAGCCCAAACTAAAACTATTGTAAGCGCAGGCGGTAGTGAAAGCGGTCCGGTATATACTTCTATCGACCGCAATCCTACGCTCTACACTAAGCAAGTTGTCGGCAGCCGATTGAAGGATGGACTGCAGATGATATCGTTTACACTAAAGTGGATGGTGTTATCACAAAGGAATACCAGATTATTCGCAGTACCCCGAATTATGGTGGCGGCGATAATAACGCATACATATACGATTCCAAAGCAAAGTTTTTACATCCGCAAGCCAATGGCAAAGACCTCTCGGGTTAAGCACGAGAGGTCTTTGCCATTGGGGGAAAACTATCATGCCTTGTGATCAAGGCCGTGCAATAATCAATTTTAAGATGTTAGCAGATACGTTTATGTCCTGCTCGATAGTAAGGCCCGCCTCCAAGATGTTGTCTACTGTCCTACGATTGATATTTGAACCGACTAAATGCAAACTAACCGGATTAATAGCATCCATCAGCCACCCCAGAACCGGGTTGTCACTGCGTACATGTTCAAGTAAAATAATTTTACCATCTGGTTTACACACCCGCTTAGCCTCTAATAGTCCCCGAACTGGATCAGGGACAGAGCAAAAGACGCAAGTGGCAGTCACAGTATCAAAAGTGTTGTCAGCGAATTGCAGGTTTTGCGCATCCATCTCCAGCAGTTGTACCGACGCCTTTGCACTGGTCATTTTTTTACGTGCTTGCTGTAGCATACCTGGACTAAAATCAATGCCAATCACGTCACAATCAGGTGAATAATATTTAAGATTTTTCCCAGTCCCGACCCCAATTTCAAGGGCCTTGCCACTCGCCAGAGAAATCACTTTTTCCCGGAGGGTAGGAGAAATCATCTGATCCATCCAGTCATAGAACAATGCGGTACGATTATACCTACGTCTGATTATTTCAGTAGCATCCACCGACATTCACTCCTAAAGATATTTTGTATTAGGATTTGTGAGGCAAATAAACTTCAAACAAACTCCCTTGCCCAAGTACGCTTGATACAGTTACGTAGCCTTGATGCCGCTCAACTAACTGTTTTACAATGGCCAGTCCTAATCCAGCACCACCGCTCTTTCGGTCACGTGAAGCGTCTGCCCGGTAAAAATGATTAAAGACGAACGACAAATCCTCTGCCTTCATGCCAATTCCGGTATCCTGAACCTGAATTCTAACCCAGTCCGCTCCTTTTTCAGAGACCTGTGAACTAGATATAGTGACTAAACCATTCTCAGGTGTGTAACGGATTGCATTAGTCAGCAGATTGTAAATCACCTGTATCATTCGGCCTGCATCAACCTGCAATTCAGGGACAGCCCCCAGCATTTGCTTAAGAGCCACTTGTTTATCTTCTGCCAAAGGCTGAAGCATTTGGACGCTACGGGAGATTAAGGTGTTAATATCTGTTGGCGTTTTTTCCAATACTAATTGTCCAGCCTCTGCTAAAGACAAATCTCTAAGATCAACAATGATCCGATTTAGATGCACCGTTTCTTCAAGTAGAGACTTAATCTGATCAGGATTCGCCTCAATCACTCCGTCTAAAATGCCTTCGAGATTACCTTGTATGATTGCTAATGGAGTCTTCATTTCATGGGCGATATCTACAAATAGTTTTTGACGAAGTACCTGGTTTTCTGCCAGAGACTTGGACATCTGATTAAACGCTCCTGCCAATTGCCCGACTTCATCATTGGTTACAACAGGAACTTGATAATCGTACTGCCCTGAAGCCACTGCCTGGGCTCCAAGATTAAGTTTACGCAAGGGTACAGTGATATCCCTTGCCAAAACGTAACTGGCGGCAAGTCCTACTATAATCATCCCTATTCCAATCCAAAGCAACGACTGATGCACCGAGGACAGCATCGTTAACTCAATCGGCCCCATCACCATGTCAATTGTTGTGATTCCATCTGGATTCTGACTGATGTATATTTGCCGTTCAACTAAATACTCTCGGAAGTGAGTCTCCATTTGGTAATTCGCAAAATAGGTCAGCATAAGAACAGTAATCGTAATCAACAGAGACATGAGTAGGCTATAACGATACGTTATGCTCATTGTAGTTCTCCACTTTTGAATTTATAGCCGATACCATAAACAGTAAGAATCAGACTCGGGGCTTTAGGGTTGTCTCCCAGCTTCTTTCTCAAATTCTTTATATGCGCATCGATTGTTCTCTCGTATCCTTCAAAAGCCCCGCCTTGTATCCGCTCAACAATCTGAAATCGACTGAAGACGCGTCCAGGATTTGTGGCAAATAGCTCTAACAGTTTGAACTCAGTCGGAGTTAGCTCTAAAACAACCCCATTGTGTCGCACCTCAAATTGTTCCGGATCAATGATCAGTGAGCCTGTCTTGATTGGTTCCGGCTTTGCCGGAACTTTGTGAACCCGTCGCAATATCACCTTGGCACGAGCGACGACTTCTCTAGGACTAAAAGGTTTAGAGACATAATCGTCTGCTCCGATTTCCAAGCCAATTAGACGATCAGTTTCCTCATCACGGGCTGTAAGCATGATGATTGGCACATCCGACTCTTTTCTGACTCGCCGGCAGACTTCATAGCCATCGATTCCTGGCAGCATTAGGTCTAAAACAACTAGATCCGGATTCTGGCTCTGAATCGTATCGAGAGCAGTGTAGCCATCACGGGCAACCAGTACGGCAAAGCCTTCCGTTTCAAAGTACGCTCGTAATAATTTAGCGATCTTTTCGTCATCGTCGACGAGTACTACTGTAAGCTTACTCATATCCACCCCTCCAACCTATACATTACTGGCATCTAATCAATTCTCTTCTTGACTACGCCGTTTTCTTCTGTTGTTTAACCAAGCATTAATGCCATATGCGCTAGCAAGAAGAATGGCAATTACCGACAACCAACCCGAATTTTCCTGATAATTGACTATATCGTATCCAATCACTACTTCCAAGGCAGTTGATGGGAGTTTCCCAATTAAATTGGCGAAAATGTAGTCTTTTAAACTGATGCTGCTGAGAGCTCCTAAAGCGGTGATGATGCCAGAGGGAAAGTACGGTACCATCCGAGCCAAAAGCATTACCCTGAATCCATTGCGTCCACTAAGCTCGTCCACTTTTTTTAACATCGAACTTTTATCAACTAACTTCTTTGCTTCATCGCGAAACAGACCGCGCATAAGCAGAAAACTGATGGTTACACCCATGCATTCCGCTATCCAAGATATCAAAATTCCCGGAACAATACCGAAAAGAATGCCATTTGCCGTAGAAATCACAATAGATGGTAAGACGCCTGTGGCATTAATGATTACATCAATCACCACACTGATGACCATCGCCCAAGCGCCGAATGACCGTAGGAAATCAACTAGTGCTGCTACGTCACCGCCAACGATTAATGACCATAGCCGAGTCGATACCTCGGGCAAAGCTAAATGAAATATTCCAATACTAACGAGAAGCGCAAATAGCGATCCAAACTTAATCCAGCGACTATGTCTCATCCTATCAACCCCATTACTGTATAGATCAAGCCCTCTCATCGGAGGGCTTATCTTTACTCCAGTTCCTGTCGCATTGTGCGGTACTCTTCAACACTGATTTCGCCTTTTGCCAATCGCTGCTGGAGAATATCAAGCGCAGTTTCGGATTTTCTTTCTCTTGTTGATCCAGACATCACCTTTTTATATAGCCAAATGGCTGACAGTACGACCATCGCGGCAAAAGCAACATGAATGACTATGCCTAAACCCATACTTAACCAGCCCCAAAATCCGTTATAACCGATGCTCATCAATTATGCTCATCCCCCTTTATATTCCATTATATAATCAAACTATGAATATATCATGAATATTTTGTAGACAACTTATGCGATTTTGTAGAAATAAAGAAAATATTATCGCCCCTTAAGATACTATCGTTTTATCCAAAAAACAGAAATGGGGCGAAACAGCTCACGCTCCATTTCTAAGTCAGGTCTATATAATAAATACTCTATGCATAAAACAATAGAGTTACATAATATTAGCCTAGGACTGGACTAGGCTAATATTATTCTATATTAACCGAAGCGGCTATGACACCTCTCCAATATCGTTGTAATTGAAAAAAAGTCTTTCGTCTTGGCTTTCTGGTATGCCTCCATAATCAAGTTTTCTATCTCGTTTTCCTCCTATATTCTCTATAGTTTTTGATGCGCAATAGTTAACTCATTTTCTCTCACTTCTGCAGTCGCGGTTCGTCATCTTATTCCAGACATATCGTCCGGCCATAAAAACTGCAGCCAGAATTAGGATATTGAATAAGATGCCCATTAGGTTAGCAAACATGTCCGTTTGGCCGAAACCGAACATATTACCTAGCAAACCGCCCAGCAGCATACCGCCGCCAAGCAAACCGATATTTCTCATAAATCCGCCGCTTGTGGTCTGCTGCGCCGACTGCGGCGTTGCGGCCTTGGCTGCCGGAGCCTTTTCGGTATAGCTACTGGCAGGCGCGGATGGTTTGTAACTGCTGGCAGGGGGCGGCGCGGTCTGGGTTGTGGAAGGCCTCGACGGCGACGACATCCTGGGCTTTGAACCACCAACAGCAGCAAAGCCGATAGCATTGACAGCAAATACGAAAACGAATGTTAGTAACAACAGTTTTTTCACCTTACTCCTCCTTATAGGTCTTTACGTCTTCGGGGAAAGTATATATTTCGGCCAGATTCGGCAGTTCTCCTGATAGGTAGCGGTCAATGTCATGGACATCAATGTAGATAGTGCAGGCGACTTCCAAGTAGCCTTGCTCTTTCCCCTGATTCAGGCTACGGATATCCATCAGACGTTCCCGAAGCTCCTGGCAATCACTCATCGAAGCCGTGACATTGAGTGTCGCCAGCGGAACACCATAATCTCTAAGCACATCTTGCAAGTTCATTCGTTCTGACATTCCAATTCCTCCATTGCGGAAATAGTATTGCCTATGACAGACAAAGAGCGTGTCACCATTGCCTACGCTCTCTACGCCTAAAATATCTCCTTACTCAGCCTTTCACAGGGTCTTTTCTGGTGGTCTCTGTTTCTTTGTTAGTTTGGCTCCCGCCACAGCACCCAGATTTATGTTCATTCGATTTGTCTGAGCCATGGCTATGCCCGCCGCAGCATCCCCCGAATCGCATCATCAAAAACATCGCGCCGATAAGAAGACCATACTGTAGAATATCTTGCCACTCCATTTACTAGCCCTCCTTTTTTCTACCTTTACTATAACAGGAAGTATTGAAAAACTGATGAAGAATATCTGCTTTTGTTGAGAAGAGACTAGAAAAGCTACCAACATGACAGCTTTTCTAGTCTCTTCTTGGTTACTTATGCTGAATAGGAACAAACCGTTTTAGACGCAATGCATTAAGCACTACCGAAACCGAGCTGAATGCCATAGCGGCGCCCGCAATCATCGGCACAAGTAGCCTGCGGCAGCAATCGGAATACCCCACTGAGTTGTAGATTCAGATCACCGTGCATGAGCGTAATATCAGCCGCTTCAATCGCCACATCAGTACCTGTCCAAATAGCAAATCCAACATTAACTGTTCCCATTCGCACCTCTCGCCCCCGTGGCAATTTGACTGCTTATGTAAAAAGACTTTTTCAGCCTGCACTATTACACAGGGTCAATTTGCTTGCCAGAACCGCAATGAATTTCTTCTAGCGCAAATTGAATCGGCATACCTTTCCGATACGGTCGATCCGATAGCATCGAAAGTTAAAGTTCTATCGGCACTCCTGCAGCCTGCTTATAACGCCTTCCGGATCAACATTGTGCGGACAAACATTGCTGCAGCGCCCACAGTGAACACACTGTTCAATTTGGCCGTTTTTCAGCAAATAATTACGATCCAGTTCATCTCTAGGATCAAAAAAATGCCTGGCCAGAAGAACAAATCCTGATGGCCCAAGGAAATGACTGTCCGCTCGATTCAATGGGCAAGCAGCATCGCAACATTTACACTCCACACAGCGACTCGCAACCTTGATCTGTTCAAAATCTTCTACATTGATATATTCTGGCAGCACTACGCCATCAATGTTCTCTCGGCACAGAAACAACCTAAGCTTCTCGACCCGCGAATTATAAACACTTTGGTCAATAATCAAATCCCGTACAACAGTCTGTTTGTCCAACGGCTCAATTGTAAGTTCTTGCTCTGCAGCTTCGTGACAGGCTAAACACGGAACCCCATTGGCAACAACGCCGCAAAGACCGCAATGCCGGTTACGGCAGCAGTAGCTAAAGCTCAATGTATTATCACAATGATCTCTGACATATATGAGCACATCTAATATCGTCATGCCGCTTTCAAACGGAAAATCGAACTTTTCATAACGCGGTTTTATATCATGTTCTCGATCGAATCGGAAGATATTAACTTTTCCCTGTACCATCATCACATTCTCCCTGATCATTTAAGCCTTGCGTAAAGGATACCTCCATCGCACCACCCTGGGGTCTCTTGATAATTACATGTTTAATCCAATTAACGTCATCTCTGTCGGGAAAATCCTCCCGGAAATGTCCCCCACGACTTTCTTCCCGATGCAAAGCGGAATGAATGATTGCTTCAGCGGTAGTGGCGAGGAAATAATTTTCAATCCCTTGGACTAATTCCTGATTATATTTGCAAGAAGCTAGTGTACACTTTTGTTGAGCAAGTAACAACTTGATGTTCTCTATTTCATTTAAAGCCTTATTCAGACGTTTGGCTGAACGTACAACGCCAGCATTATCCCACATTACGGTCTGAAGCTTGCTGCGTAACTGATTTGGACTGTCACTCTTCTTGGTTGAAAAGAAAGATTTGATCATCGTCTCTACGTTCCGCACTGCGTCTGAATCGATCGGCAGTAGGGATTGTTCTGCTTCTGAGGTAGCTGCGACCCGTCCCGCCACAGATCCGCTGACGAGAACTTCTGCTAAAGCATTCTGGCTGAGTCTGTTTGCGCCATGTACACCAGCGGCACATTCTCCGATTGCATATAATCCGGGTATTTTCGTCCGCCAGTCTGAATTCACTCGCAAACCACCCATAATAAAGTGACAAGTAGGAGCTACTTCCAGCCATTCTTTCTCTGGATTAATCCCTATTTTTAAGTACGTTTTTACTAACGCCGGTTGCATCTTTGCCAAATATCCTGCCGGATGATAGGTCATATCGGCATAAACGCCGCCGTTCGGTCCACCTGATCCTTCGGCAACTTCTTTTACCATTGCGCGGGCAACCCTGTCACGAGTAGATAATTCGAGATGTTCTGCATCATATTTACTCATAAATCTTTCGCCTTTATTATTACGTAAATGTACATAATAAAGGAGTGCGCCAAGCGTACCTCGCAAAGATGCCGGCCGCACGAAGCCTAAAGGGAAAAATTGGACAAATTCCATATCCATTAACTCGGCGCCGGCATCTAAAGCCAACGCAAAGCCATCACCTGTAATATCCGTCGGATTGCTTGTGTTTGAATACACATTACCGGCTCCACCAGTCGCCAAAATAACTGCCTTCGCACGAATGACAACCAAGCCGCCGGTTCTAATATCCATCCCCACAGCACCGGTTGCCCGGCCATTAAAAATGAGTATCTTTATTACCACAATATTCGCGTATACAGGAATCCCCATTTTGGATACTTGCCCAAATAATGTTCGCAGCATTTCCCTGCCGGTACGGTCCTCAATAAAAGGGCAGCGAGGAAAAGAGTGGCCCCCGTCAATTCGCAACGCATAGTTTTTCCCGCTTTCATCCCGCTGCCATAAGGCGCCAAGCTTCTCCAACTCCAAGATGAGCTTAGGGCTTTCTCTTACTAGAATTTCAACAAGGCTTCTGTCGTTGAGGCCATATCCGCCTCTTATCGTATCCTCAAAATGAACCTGTTGACTATCTCCCGGCACTGCCCATGAACCGACGCCTGCAATAGCCCCAGGTGCCATAACCGTCGACCCGGAATGTTGCGGTATGCCCTTTGAAACAATCATGACACCCACATTATGCTTTTTTGCTTCATATGCAGCCATTGCTGCCGCCGCTCCGCCTCCGACAACAAGCACATCGGTGACTAGGCTTTCAATCGTTGCCGATAATTCCGTCATATTTTTTCAACCACTCCACAAATCTACTCAGATTGTCTACCATGTACTCATGATAGATTTTTCCCTTCTCAGGCGATGCTTTGCTAGAGTCAGAGAAAGAGCCGGATGGTGCAAACTTACGTTGTTCGGCGCTATTCCAAAATACTTCGATACTGTCCCCGCCTTTGCCAAATAAGTCATTATGCACAAAATCAGACATAATCGTTCTAACATCTACTTGCGTATCAGGGAGCTTAGCTGCTTTAATTAATGAAGGATATTTGTACCAGACATGTGATATTTCCAATTCACCAGCATGATGCTCAACCGACTCTTTAATATGAGAAATGCCTTTTGCAAGAAATAACGGATCCGCCAACGCCAGAAAAACATCCGGCAGTTCATATTCATGCAACCCTCTGCATGCGGTGGTAAGAGCTGCCAAATTTGTACCTTTATGTCCGTTAAGAAGAATGATTTTCTTAAATCCGTGCTTAGCTAAACTTCTGATCACATCTTTCGCAACGGCTACCAGAGTTTCCGTTGTCAAGGAAATTGTACCCGGGAACCCTAAATGATGCGGCGAATCACCATACCAAAGCGGTGGTGCCACCAGTACCTGAGTTTTTCTTGCCGTGTCTTCCGCCACGCTGATTGCGGCATAGCTGTCAACTCCGAGCGGACCGGCAGGCCCATGCTGTTCTGTACTGCCGATAGGAAACAGAATGATATCCTGTTCTTGCAGGTAATCTGCAACATCTTCCCAGGTCAGCTCCTGTAACCAAACTGAACGAAGTTCACTCATATTCTTTGTCCTCTCCTTCTATTCGGCGCCCGCCATGGCTTCGTATATGCTTCCAACTGGCGAATTGCGCTTTGTCTACCTTTGAGACATCAAAATATTTACTGACATTCACGCTGTCATAAAGCTTTCTATCCGCTCCTATTGGGCAGACTTTTATACATCGATTACAGGGATTACGGCATGTTTGTCTCAGCGTAACCCCATTGCGGGCACAGGCAATTCGATCAAGGTGAGCATACTTTTCATTGCCTGAAATAGCGCCAACAGGGCAATTTTTTTTGCACAGCATACAGCGGGAACAAAAATCATCGCTATGTACCGCATCCGGTTCCAGTTCCACTCCGCTCAATACGGAAACCAGCCTGATACGGGGCCCGTACTGCGGTGTAAGCAAAGTATGGTTCCAGCCGATTGTTCCCAAACCAGCGTATTTCGCCGCCCATACGTGAGAAAAAGCGGCAATCGGCTTTGTTAGCAGCATTTCAACATCACCATAGCCATCTCGCGGGATGCTAATGGCTGGACATCCGTTTCGATTCAAATACGCAGCAAGCTTATACGCCACCTGATCCAAAAGTAGATTCACCGTATCGTATAACTCGCGTCCAAGATTTGATGGCGCAGTATCAACAATCGGCAGCCATACCGGCATGCCTATGGCAATTACGGATTTAGCCGCCGGCCAAACACGATCTGGATGGTATTCAGTCGCGAGGTCTCCATATTCTTTCCATCTTGATACAGGTGCTATGCCAACAAGCTCCGCACCAAACTGCTTAGCCTCTGCAATAATAGTTTCTCTGTCTATGCTCTTGTTCATCACGCTATCCCCAAATATGCCGATTGAACCCTTTTGTTATCTAACAGTTCTGTACTAGCGCCAGCTAAAACGATTCGCCCTAATTCCAGTACATAACCGCGATCAGCTATACCAAGGGCCATAGTGGAATTCTGCTCCACCAACAGCACGGCTATACCGCGTTGATTAATTTGCTTAATGAGTTGAAAAACTGTATTAACTAAGATAGGTGCCAATCCCAAAGATGGCTCGTCAAGCAGCAAGAGTTCCGGCTGAGACATCAGAGCGCGGCCAATGGCTAACATTTGCTGTTCACCGCCGCTCAGCGTCCCACCTTTCTGATTTCTTCTTTCTCGTAGGATAGGAAATAATGCATACTGCTCTGCTAAAAGTTCTTGGACTTTATTTTTCGACTGGTAGAAAGCGCCCAATCGCAAATTTTCTTCCACAGTAATGTCAGGAAAAATCCAACGGCCTTCAGGAACAAGAGCTATCCCTGCATCCAACGCTTTATGCGGGGCGATTTGGGAAATGTTTTTGCCTTTAAAAAAAATTTCGCCTTCCCGTTCTTGAACCAGTCCCACTATGCTCTTGAGTGTAGTTGATTTTCCGGCTCCATTCGCGCCAATCAATGTAACAAGTTCACCCTGCCCTACCTCTAAGCTTACTTCGTGCACCGCCCGGATTTTTCCGTAGCTGGCCTTAAGATTAGCGATTTTCAGCATGCTGCGCTCCCCTTTCCCAGATACTCCTCGTTGACACGCTGATTGCCTTGTATAGCTTCAGGTTCGCCTTCTGCAATAATCTCGCCATGCGCCAAAACGGAAATGTGGTCTGAGACGGACATTACGACCCGCATATCATGTTCCACGATAATAATCGTTACACCTTGATCCCTAATGTCGCGTATATGCCTGACTAATTCCTGGCCTTCCGTATCGTTCATTCCCGCAGCCGGTTCATCCAGAAGCAAGAGTTTAGGCTTTGCCGCCATGGCACGGGCGATCTCAACTCTGCGCTGATGTCCGTATGATAAATTGCCAACTTGTTCATCCGCTATTCGTTCAATGCCAAACCGCTCAAGTAGGGAAATTGCATTCTCCTTAAGCCGCTTTTCCTCGTCAAATACCCATCGGCGCCCTATAGCTGTCGCCAACCAGCCGGAGGAGGTTCTGGCATGGTATCCCATTTTTACATTATCCAATACCGTCATAGAAGAAAAAAGTCTAATATTCTGGAAGGTCCGTACGATTCCCAACGAAACCCGCTCATGAATCGACAGCTTGCCTATATCAGAACCGGCAAAAAGCAGCGTCCCCGCGGTTGGCGTGTAATTACCGGCAAGAACGTTAAAGAACGTTGTTTTACCAGCCCCGTTTGGACCAATCAATCCTCTTATTTCTCCCTGCTCAACTTCTATGTTGATACTTTTCAAAGCAGCGATGCCGCCAAACTGTTTACTGATATTATTTGCCTGAATCAGCGCCATTGGACTTCACCTCCCCTGCGGATTCCGCGAAACGTACATGAGTGTCAGCACGCGCAAGCTTTTTGATTACTGCAGGGCACCACCCCAATATTCCTTGCGGCAGCAGATACATAATCAGTATAAGGGTCAAGCCATAAATGATACTCCTGAATTCCCCAAGGAATCTGAACATCTCGGGTATGATACTAAGCACTACTGCTCCTACAACAGAGCCGAACAGATTCCCCATTCCTCCAAGAGCTACCATAGCCACAATCGCAAAAGATTCCGCAGTTGTAAAATTATCAGGGCTGACATAGGTGATATAATAAGCGAATAAGCTACCGGAAACTCCCGCTAAAAATGACGATATGCCAAAAATAGCAATTTTATAGCGGGTAACATTGATACCCATCGCCTTTGCCGCCATTTCGTTGTCACGAATCGCAATCAGTGCCCGCCCTGGGCGGCCATTCAACAAACGCCTTAAGACAATCAATACGAAAATAACCAGCAGACTGGAAAAAAGGTAATACGTCTCTGAGCTTGCAATACTGTAACCGAATAGAGAAGGCTTGGGAATCCCCGCTATACCCGATGAGCCGCCTATAGAATCAGTATTGATCATCACCAAGCGAATAATTTCATTAAAGCCAAGTGTGCCAATGGCTAGAAAAATGCCCTGCAGCCGTAGCGCCGGGAAACCGACGGCGACACCAAAAATTGCAGTTACAACCCCGCTGGCTGGCAGCGCCAGTGCAAAAGGAACGCCAAGCTTTGTAGCCAGCAAAGCCGATGTATATGCCCCTATACCGTAAAAAGCCGCGTGGCCCAGTGAAAACAGCCCTGTATAGCCAATTAACAGATTCAGGCTTACGGCAAGAAGAACATATATATTTGCCATAACAAGCAGATGGTAAACATACTCATCGTCAATCAACTCAGGGATTAAAAGCATTGCGCCCGCCCCAAGAAATGCGCTAAGTCCTATTAATAATTTATGTGAGTTCATTTCATGCTCTATCCCCCTGTGCTTTACCTAATAAGCCTTGAGGCCGAATCAACAGCACAGCAATAAGGATGGCAAAGGCAATAACATCTTTGTAGCTGGTCGATACTATGGCCACAGCCAAGCTTTCCAGTATGCCCAGAAGCAGCCCGCCAAGTATGGCCCCGGATGGATTGCCGATTCCGCCGAGAGTTGCCGCTGACAGGGCTTTTAACGACATGATTACACCCATTCTCGGATAGAAAGCATTGTAATATACTCCAACCAAAATACCGGCTGCTCCCGCAAGAGCAGATGCAATAGCAAATGCCATAGCCATAATCAAAGTCGGGCGAATGCCCATCAGACTGACAGCATCCCTGTTTTGCGCCGTGGCCTGCAGGGCCAGTCCCCAACGGGTGTGGTAAATAAACAAATGCAATAATCCGATAAGAAGTATCGATGCGCTCAACACCAAAATGTCTAGTCCGGAAATAACCGTATCGCCAATATTTAAGCGAAAAATATCCAATTTTACCGGGAACGGTTTGGTATCCGCCCCTACCGCCAGTAAGACAATATCCTGCAGCATAATCGACAGGCCAATCGTAATTAACGCTGGTGTCAGGTCAGAACCGCCAATAAATGGCCTGAAAGCCAGGCGCTCGGTAAGTAAGCCAAGCGCCGCGGCCACCAAAACAGCGATCAGAAAGCCGATCAATAAATTATTACCCCAAAGAAATACCGATAACAGGCCCGCATATGCGCCGATCATGAATACCTCACCATGAGCGAAGGTGATCATGCGCATGATTCCGCATATCAGCGAAAAACCTACGGCAAGCAGCGCATACATACTGCCAAGGGCCAATCCGTTTACTAACTGCTGTAAAATCATTTAGCACCTCATTAGTTCGTCAGCGCCGGCACCGGTACAAATTTACCGTCTTTAACAATGATTGGATATAACACGACATTTTCCAACTGACGCTTATCGCTATATGTTATTTTTTCTTGGGATGCACCCGGGAAATCCTTGGTTTTAGCCAGTGCATCACGTATGGATTTTCTGCTTCCGTCACTCTGTTCAATAGCATTAGCCAAAAGCTTCACTGCATCATACGCAAGCACGGTGAAACTATCAACATCTTTCCCGCCAAATTTCGCCTTATGTTTTTCAATGAAATTTTTCAGAACAGGAGAAGGTTTCTCCAAGTTAAACAGAGCTAGGGTTGTCAGGCCTTCCACAGAACTGCCGCCCAGACTTAACAACGAAGGATTGTGGACTGACGGCAAAGCAACAAACGGTACGTTAATTCCCAGATCACGCGTTTGTTTCGCAATGGCCGCGGCATCAGTATAGTAGGAAACAAGCGCGATCAAGTCGGGATTGGCAGCTTTAATATTTGTAATCTGTGCCTTAAAGTCTTTATCTGTTCCCAAATACGTCTCAGAGGCAACTATTTCAACATTTTTCTTAGCGAACAAATCTTTAATATTGTCCCTGCCACCCTTGCCATAGTCATTGTTCAAATATAGCAATGCCACTTTCTTTGGATGGAAACGGTTTACTGCAACTTCAACCAACCATCTTGACCTGTCATAATCGGTTGCATTCAACTGAAAAATATAGTCGCCGGGTTTGGTAAGTTCAACATGCGATGGCGTAACGGCCAACTGAACCAGCCCTGCACTCTGATAAACCGGCGAAGCTGCCCATGTCGCCGGAGTTGTAAAATCTCCGAGTGTCGCCAAGATCCTATTATCTTTAGTAAATTTCTGTGCTATATTTACCGCCTGTTTAGGGTCGCTTTGGCTATCCTCAAAAATCAATTTGAGTTGTTTCCCCTTGATGCCGCCTTTGGAGTTTATCTCCTCCAGTGCAATTTCAAAGCCGCGTTTCCACTGCGCCCCATATTCGGCATTGTCACCAGTGAAGGGAGCACTAACACCGATGTAAAAATCCTCCTCGCCTTTTTTCTCCGCCTTGGTTTCTTGCTTGCTGCATCCAGTCACAAAGATCAGCAATAGTGCCAGTATAGAAACTACAAAAGATAACTTTAATTTTGTGTTTGGCATAATCATCTCTCCTATTCAAATACTTATCCGCTTATTTCGTATGTAGAATATAATAGCAGCACTGTGAATCAAGATTTGCAGAAGACTTCCCGTCATTACCCCCTTTTGTTAAATCGGTTCTTGCCATTTTTCCGACTATTACTCCCGTTAATCAACTCCCTTTTAAATGTAATAGCGATTTGATCAGTTTCTTCAACAAAAAAATAACTGAAGGCAAGACGAAAGATTCGTCTTGCCTTCAGTTATCTGATCAGCAACGTAATGTTATGTTAAACAAACTATACTACATCAATTTTCTGCTGTCAACAACATTACCAGTGGGTCAATATAAAAACTATCAACTGACTATTACATCGGTTAACAACGGTACAAAGATGACGTAAAAAAATCAGATTTTCCAAACGATGTCTAAATCCTCGTTTGTGGCCTTGATTTGGGAAATCATACCGTCGGCAACCTCCCGCCTGTCCTCAAAGCTGATATTGTCCCAGTTATCCAGAAGCTCGGAAATCCGGGCTATCCTATCCGGGGAAACGGCCTCGGCGCTTAAATCGGCTATCTCCTTCATAATCGTTTGCCGCTTCGCATCCAGTTCCTCGATTTTGCCGTTGGCGTAGGACAACAAAACGGTGTTCGCGCCCATCAAGCCGTTTATCAGCTTTTCAATCTCGGCCTCGGCCTGTGCAAGCTGCACATTCAGCGCGGTCAGCTTTGGATTGGCTTTCGCGGGATCGCCGCCGGTTAAAGTTTGAAACTCAGCCATTTTAATTACCATTTGCGTATAGATGGATTGTTCAAACTCATCTGTTCGGAGCGTACCGCAACCCTCACAGCTTTCGATGTTATCCACCCGCCTATGACAGCGCTTGTGTCAAACTTTTCCGTGGACGATACAAACTCGACGTTGTATTTTTGGAATAACTCCATCATATTCGCAAAGTCCAGAATGGAACGGCTGATCCTGTCCAGCTTGTAAACGACAACCTTTGAAATCAGGCCCTTTTCAATATCGCGTATCAGTTCCGGCCGGTTTTCATGGAAACAGCATGGGCGTATATCCGGGCTTTGCAACGTGAAAAGGGGGCAAAAAAAGCAGACGGTGATTAAACCGTCCGCTTTTTTTGCCGTTCTGCCGCTTCTGGACAAAATGTCCAGAGGTCAGTCAGTTAGGCATGGAGAATGACCCGCCGCCGCACTGTTTTTTTGTTGACCGTCAAGCGGCAGGATTCTTATTATGTGGTCGCCATTCAAATGACTTTAGCAATCAACTGAACAAGATTAAAATACTTTCCGCCCTCAGCCTCCATCATTTTGATGTCCTCAGCGACAATGGGATGATAACCGGTCTGCCATTCTTTCCACGCCTGTCTGCAACAGGCCATTTCGCAGCTGTCCACCATTTCAATGCCCTCGGCCCTCTTCCACAAATCTTTCCACCAATCAAGAGAGTGCAGGGTTCTTTCCATCTCGCTATTCCAAAACGGCTGCATATCATCGGGAACATTTTTCCCAAATTCGTATTTTAAGCCGGGAATAGCCACGGCGATATAGCCGCCCTTTTTCACAAAAGGAATGAGCGACGGGAGCATTTCCGCCGTATCACCGAAATAATGGTAAGCGTCCACAGTAAACAACAGGTCAAAATATCCGTTTGCGAAAGGCAATCCTTTGGTCGCGTCTACTGAAATCGGAACGGCTTTATCGTCAATCCCGATAGATTTGAAACGCTCATAGTTTTCAGTCGGTGAAATCCACAAGTCGGCGGCGAAAACTTTTGCGCCGTATTTTTGTGTCAGCAAGAGCGTGGAAAGACCGCACCCACAACCGAGGTCAAGTATACGCATATTCTCATTGACGTTTAGGCATGACGCTAATTCCTCTGCTACTCGCATGGCATTAGGCCCCATCATGGTAGCTTTCAAAAATTCCATGTTATTCTGACTGGAAATAAATTGATTTGTAAATGTGTACATAATATTCTTCCTCCGTTAATCCTTTATCTTGCTGCTATAAATCAATTATAGTAGTTATATTATTACAATGCACCCTACAAGATAATTCAGAAACAAAAAAGCGACACGGCAAAATCACCATGTCGCTCTCACTTTAGCATTGACTTTTCATATCAACCAATATTTTGTAGATTGTTTTGGGTGATAAGTAATTACAGCTTGCAATATCCTCAACCGAAATACCGTCTTGATACTGGGAAAAAATTATCTCGTTGCGTTCCTGAATATATTGCCTGCTGTTTTTTACTTTCCCCCACCGTTTTTTATTCTCTGCCTTTCGTGGGATATAAATATATTCACCGTCAATATACTGTTGTATTGCTTCTAACAAATCGGCGGGAAATACACTAACTGCGTTCTTGTAGCCCATTATGCTCCTCCTAAAATTGTAGTTTTAGGATTGAGCAAAGGCTATCTCACAGCATGTTTGTTATGCGATAGCCTTTGCTCCGCATAACACCGACTCCAAATAATATAGGATGATAAGCCAATCTCCTTTCTTAAAGATTTTACCTTTCCCGACTTTTACCTTTTGCAAACCTTCGGGCGTTCTTCATACCACCTACACCGCTAAACATTTCATTCAGCTTCGTAGTTTCAATTTGCTTGAAATTAAGACCCTCGTATTTTGCCTCTTTCTTTAGTTTTTGATAGCTTAAAAGCCTTTCGACGGAAAGAGTACCGTCGCAAATCGCTTTTTGCACCGCACAACCCGGTTCGCTGGCGTGCTTACAATCATGGAATTTACACATAAACGCAAGCTCGTCAATATCTGCAAAGGTTTTAGACAGATTAGCACTTTCCAGGCCAAGCTCTCTCATTCCCGGCGTGTCAATGACTATGCCGCCATTTTTTAGCAAAATAAGCTCGCGCCTTGTGGTCGTGTGCTTCCCTTTATCGTCATTTCTAAGTCCTTTGGTATCCAGCTTATCTTCTCCAATTAAGCGATTGATAAGAGTAGACTTGCCAACGCCTGATGAACCGATAAACGCGATTGTTTGGCCGTCTTTAATATACCGCATTATCTGGAAATAGCCGTCCTCATGCATGGCCGTGGTAACAAGAACATCGGCGCCAACGGCGACAGTATCCACTTCATGGAGTTTTTGTTCCACATCGTCAGATAAATCCGATTTAGTCAAAACGATAACGGGAACCGCTCCACTATCCCAAGCGATGGACAGGTAACGCTCCAACCTACGCAGATTAAAGTCGTTATTCAGCGACATACATATGAAAACCGTGTCGATATTACTCGCCACAACCTGCTCGTCGTTTGATGTTCCTGCCGCCTTTCTGATAAAGACGCTTTTTCTTGAAAGCACATGATGAATAATGGCGTTCCCGTCTGCGCTTACATCCCGGTCAAGCATGACAAAATCGCCTACCGCCGGAAAATCAGATAGCGTTTTCGCTTCAAAACGAAATTTACCGGACACCTCGGCCATCATTTCACCGTTTTCGCACATTACCTTATATAAATCTTTCGATTGAGAAAAAACACGCCCAACATAAAGACCATTATATAAAGTAGATTCAGCCGCAAACCTATCGGTGAACCCTAATTTTTTCATATCTATTCTATTCAATTTTTTATCCTCCTGAAAGTTATAGTTATAACTTATGGGAGGTTTTTGTATCGTCTAATTTACACAAACCTCCCGGCTTGCTACAATCTCCGATATACCATATTTGAACATAAACCTGTATCTCCTTTAACATAAATTTTATGTTTCATCAGCATTTTACCACAAAAACGCTGGAAAGAAAAACGTTTGCGAATATTGCGGTTACTCCGGCTTTCCGCGAAGCGGCAAGCAATTCATGTGTATATACATACCCATGAAACGCTTGTCGGGGCCTTGCCCCAAACCCGCCGCTTCTGGACAAAATGTCCCGAAGTGCTTACTTTTCTTTTTCGGTTTTCTTTACGGGCGGGGCAAGCTCTTTCTGTTTGCCGCTCCAATCGTCCAGCAGCTTGATGATCTGCTCCTTCATCTGCTGCGGGGTTTTGTCCTTGCCAAAATATTTATTGAGTTCCTCACCGGATACCAGCGAAACGGCGATCATATTTTGATTTTTACGTTTGATGAACGAAAGCTCCACTGCGGAAGTGAAGCCGAGCCTTTTTTCGTCCATCGCTTTAGTTAGATCAGGAACAAGCTCGGTCAGACGAATATACCGCTGTACCTGTTTCCCGGTGATATTGTTGCGCTCACCAACAATATCAATCGACCACTTTCCCGCGTCCTTGTTCTGGACATTTTGTCCAGAAGCGTCCCGCGCCCCCTGATGCTTGATGGCCTCCACCTGCATTTTGAGGGATTGCGCCTTTTCGCTCGGCAGTATCTCCGAACGCTGGCGCAGGTTATCGTCGGTCATGGCGAGGATGGCCTCGTCGTCCGTCATGTTACGGACAATACAGGGCATGTTGGCATATCCCGCCATCTCGCTGGCCTTTTGCCGCCTGTGCCCGGCTATGATCTCATAACCGCCGCCCTCACGGGGGCGCACAAGGGCGGGCTGATTTACGCCGCCGTTTTTGACACTCTCCACCAGCGCCTTCATTTCAGCGTCATCCCGAACGCCGAACGGGTGATCCTTAAAGGCGTAAAGCTCGGAAATATTAAGATATACAATCTCTTCCTTTTCACCGTTACGGGTAGCGTCGCGGGGAACAGGCGGCTGTTCGGGCTCCGGGGCGGGGGCCTCCTCTTTTGCCGAAGCCTTTTCTTTGGGTGTACGGGGCTTGCGCTGTTTCTTTTGGGGTTCCAGTTCGGAAAGCGGCTTCTCCCACGGGGGGCGGTCATCCTGCTCGGCGGGCGTTTTTTCAGCCTTTGGGGGCCTGCCGCGCCGCGCCTGTTTCGCGGGCTCCGGGGCTTTATCCTCCGGGGCTGGGGGCGTGGCCGCTTTATCTGGCTCGGCTGTCTTTTCTGGGGCAGGGGCCTCGCCGCCAGCCTGCACGGGCTGATCGGACGCGGCTTTTTCCTCCGCCGCTGTTTTATTGACCGGATCAATATTGATTACATTATCCGGTTTGTTTGGCTCATTTGCCGCCATGTGCTTTTACCTCCTTCTTAATTATGGGCATGAAAAAAGGGCCTGATTGTTTAATCAGACCCGCAGTAGTGGGGCATTCCCCCTCTCTTTCGCCGCCACGCAAAAACGCCGCCCCTTTGTCCTTAAAGGGCGGCGCTTATGTCAGGTTGGCAGTCCGTTTCAGTTTTTTATATCCTGTACCGATGTCAACCGATGTTTAGCCAATGATGTTACAGCTGCTATTTCTGCTGCTGAATCGGGACGAACCGCTTTAGACGCAGTGCATTGAGTACTACGGAAACCGAGCTAAACGCCATAGCTGCGCCCGCAATCATCGGCGACAAGTAGCCGGCGGCAGCAATCGGAATACCCACTGTGTTATAGACCAGCGCCCAGAACAGGTTCTGTTTAATATTACGCATGGTTGCCTTGCTAAGCTTAATGGCTGCGACAATACCGTTCAGATCACCACGCATCAGCGTGATATCAGCCGCTTCAATCGCCACATCGGTTCCGGTGCCAATGGCAAACCCGACATCAGCTGTAGCCAGCGCCGGCGCATCATTGATGCCATCACCCACCATGGCTACGACCTTTCCTTCGCGTTTGAGAGCTTCTACCTTTTCGGCTTTATGCTCAGGCAGTACCTCTGCCAAGACACTAGTAATGCCAACGCTGCCAGCAATCGCTTTAGCCGCGCGTTCATTATCGCCGGTGATCATCCATACTTCAATACCCAGCTTCTGCAATTCTGCGACTGCTTGAGCAGAATTCTCTTTTACCGTATCGGCAACAGCAATCAAGCCAGCGATTTCTTGTTCGACAGCGAGGATCATGACGGTTTTGCCTTGCTGTTCCAGTCGTTCAACCTCGCTAATTGCGGCTTCGATCTCGATATTGTTCTCCCGCACCAATTTGCGTGTACCAACCAGCAGCTTTTTGCCATCAATGACAGCTTCGACACCGTGACCGGGAATGGCTGTAAACGCCTCTGGATCTTCAAGCGACATGCCTTGCTGTTGCCCATATTTTACAATTGCTTGCGCCAACGGATGTTCAGAGTTTTTCTCTGCCCGTGTCGCCAGTTGTAAAATCTCCCGATCGGATAATGTCGATAAGGTAACGATATCCGTAAGTTCCGGCTGCCCCTTGGTAATCGTCCCTGTCTTATCAAGAACAATGGTTGTCAAACGATGGGCATTCTCGAGATGTTCGGCGCCTTTTATCAGAATACCGTACTCGGCACCTTTGCCGGTTCCGACCATAATCGAAGTCGGCGTAGCCAACCCAAGTGCGCATGGGCAAGCAATGACCATAACTGCCGTAAAATTAATCAATGCACGGGTAAAATTACCTGGGTCGAAGATAAAGTACCAGCCGGCAAAAGTTAAAACCGCAATGGCGACAACGATTGGCACAAAGTAGCCTGAAACGACATCAGCAAACCGCTGAATAGGAGCTTTCGAGCCCTGCGCTTCTTCAACAATGCGGACTATTTGAGCCAGTGCGGTATCTTTGCCGACTTTTGTGGCCTGGAATTTAAAGGCGCCTAGTTTATTTATCGTCGCACCGACGACTTCATCGCCTACTTTTTTATCCACCGGAATACTTTCACCAGTTAACATCGACTCATCTAGAGTTGAAGTTCCTTCGATAATTACACCGTCTACAGGCACTTTTTCGCCAGGCCGGACGGCAATGACATCACCGACCATCACAGATTCAACAGGGATATCGACTTCCTCACCATCGCGTACCACGCGAGCTGTCTTGGCCTGCAGACCCATCAGCGCTTTTAGGGCTTCAGACGTTCGGCCTTTTGCTGTTGCTTCCAACAGTTTGCCGAGGATGATGAGAGTGATCAGAATAGCCGATGTCTCAAAATATAAATGTGGATCACCTGTCAACATATTGGCAATGCTGAAGAAATAGGCGGCAGATGTCCCTAACGCTACCAGGACATCCATATTCGCGCTGCCGTTCCGTAACGCGGCATACGCCCCGCGGTAAAACGGCCATCCGGCCCAAAATTGTACTGGCGTGGCCAGTATAAATTGCACATAGGGATTCATCAAGAAATCGCCAATTCTCCCCATAATGCCAAGAGAGTGCAGTATCATAGCTAACAGTAACGGCAAAGAAAGAACGGCCGATAGAATAAAGCGAAACCGTTGTCCACGAATCTCTTCCTCACGCACCTTCTTTTCCCGGTCGATGTCGCTAGCGTCAGCAATATTATGGGCCTCATAGCCCAGCTTTTTCACCTTTTCTTGAATCTGACCGATAGTCAATTCATGCGCATTATATTCAATCACAGCTTTTTCCGCCGCAAAATTGACAACGGCGCTGTATACACCAGGCAGCCCCTTCAGGCCTTTTTCAATTCGAGTCGCACAGGCAGCACAGCTCATACCGGAAAGCTTGAATTCAGCCTTATCGGTAACAATTTTATAGCCGATATCTTCTATTTTTTTTGCAATATCTTGCAAACTGACCTGCGTAGGATCATAAGTAACACTAGCCTTCTCTGAGGCAAAGTTTACTGCCGCTTTGTCTACACCTGCCAATTTACCCAGTCCCTTTTCGATCCGGTTGGCGCAGGCGGCGCAGGTCATTCCGGAAATTTTCAGGTTAGCTGAATGCATATCTTTATTTTTTATATCTGCTGACACAATCATCACACCCCTTTTGCTTAGGATATATCATATATCCTAGCATTACTCACTCTCATTATTGATCACTTTATAGCCATGTCCTAAATTTTCAATTGCGGCCACGATACTTGAAAGATCAATTTGCGCCGTATTATACGTTAAGATTGCAGTCTTTGCAGCCAAATCAACCGCTACCTTATCTACTCCAGCTAACAAACTTACTGTCTTCTCCACTCGCCCAGCACAGTTATACCACTTCATTCCGTCTATTCTCAGAGTATTTGTCATTTGGGTATCTGTTTTCATAGTCAATCGCCCCTTCTCGTTACTATACCCCCGTATAGTATAGTTTGAGTATACGACAATATTTTCATCTAGTCAATACTTTTCTATACGAAAATCGCAATAAGAAAAGCTGTCTTCACAGCTAAACCGTTCTATTGATTAATATTCATACGAGAAAAAGCGAACCGCTAATACCGCATAAGAACTATCCCCGAGACGATTAATAATCCGGCAATGATTTTATAAATCGTTACCTTTTCTCCCAGGATGATTATACCTAACACAAGAGCAACAAGAGGAAATGCTGAGACAATAGGAGATACGCGGCTTACCTCACCGAATTTTAATGCATAATAATAAGCTAATTGGCCTAGTAGTGCGGCGCAAATCCCCTCCAAACCAATAAACGCAATATCTTTTGTAGAAGCTCCGGCAACTAATCCCCATTGCCCCTTAATAGTGACCAATGTTATCAATAGTACACTAATAATCATACTGCGAATGGTCAATGCCGCCAATGGTTGGAGATCACCTAATCCTAATTTCCCCAGAACCGGGGCAATACCCCAAAACACCATCGCTATACCTGCGAATAAATAGTCGTTCAACTTGCATCATCCTCCTTCCTCTCATTTGGAATTGATCAACAACTTCTCTTCCGAATACCCCGTGAATTTGCCGTAGTGCCCACTGATGCTTTTGTTTGAGCCAAGACCATACAATTTAACGTGACCGACGCGCGATAGTAAGCCACTTCATATTATCCCTCTAAAAGTGTCAAGAAATTTGACATGCTAGTTGGCATTAAAGTTGCAAGATATTACTTAGAGGAATACATTTTATAGTTCGTTGTTTTTAAAAATTTACCTACCCAATCCGGTGCCAGGTTATTAAAAAAACCTGACATAAAAGGAAAACTGGCAGAACTAGTTTTCTGCCAGTTTGGTTCATTTTGGGCCCCCTAGTTCTCAGTCAACTCATTAATGGAAATGTTTAGCTTCACAGCAGCTTTTCTTATTGCGTCACTTCTTTACTGAACAACCGTATAATCAGCTTCTTCTACAGCCTTCACCAGCTCATCGCGCTTGGCTGAACCGGTGACTGTTGCTTGCTTCTTCTCGAGATCAACGACTGCGCCTGTAACGCCCGGGACTGCTTTGAGCGCTTTCTCAACAGCCATTTTGCAGTGGTTGCAAGTCATGCCTTCGATTTTTAAGACAACTTCTTGACTCATTACATTCACCTCCTTTAGAAAAGAAATGAGTTACCTAACCCTCTGGTCACCCTCCACATACTCTGCGCACTCTGCGGTTAACGTCTCCGGCCGACTATTTATTAAATTGTTTTATGACATTCATCAACTCATCAATGCCTTGCTCAGTACGATCTTCCTTGATAGCATTCACTACGCAGCTTCGTGTGTGGCTCTCCAGGATCATGAGCCCGACCTTATTGAGTGCGGCCCGTGCTGCCAAGATCTGCTGCAGGATATCCACACAATACCGTCCCTCATCAAGCATTTTATCAATGCCGTTGATCTGGCCGGACACTTTTTTCAAACGTTGTTTCAGTTCGCTTTTCTCCTTGTCGACTAACACACGCTTCCCCCCTCTGTCCGATGCTATACAATACCCCTGTACAGTATATTAATCATACACCAATATCATTATTCAGTCAATCCGTTCGTTTCAACGTCTTAAGTTGGGATTCGATTTTGTCACTGCCAGTAATGAACTGCCGCAATACGAGTCCGACGTTAGGAGCGTAGTATTCAACGTTCTCACTAGCGGTATTGGCCGTCAGACTGGTGACCTTTACCTTTACCACATTGCTATAAGTACCTGCTGGTACCTGCACCGTCTCATCAATACTGATAACTTCCCGGCGTTCCCGACCGGTTTCCCACACTGCCCCGGCTTTGAGCGGCGCTTTTAGTAAAATCTCGCTACGGTTTGCCGCTTCGCTGAACAGTTTCGTATCTGTGTAAAATTCCTCTCTAACATAGTTTACTGATACTGCCTCAGGCAGCACTTGCAGAACCATGCCGAGGCGCGTACCGCCGTTGTCTTGTGCTAACTGCACTCTGCTATCTTCCTTGTATATGACTTTACGCGTAAAAGCAGCGTACTCATTGCCAGATCCCTCATATATCCAGGTAAGGCTTTGCTCGGCAGGAAAATAAATACGAACATCGTTAATCGCCTTTTCCTGGGGAGGTGGGGACGCTGGACGCTTGTAGCAGCCTGGCAAGACGAATAAAGATGCGATCAGTAACAATGTTAGTACTTTTTTCAAGTTGCCATTGCTCCTCTCTTCTGCAATATCTTTCCCGCTTATCAAGAACATATTACCTTAGCTAATCACAAAGATAGACACACGATGTCACATATCTACTACATAAACTGTCCAGGACTTGCTGCTACAAAATTGGTCATGGATATTGTCTTAATGGAATGAAATATTCATCGACTTCAACAGGTGTGCTCTTGTAGTGACTAGAGTTCAATGCTCCGCTGATGATGATATGTCCCATGAGAAAAAAGATATCCCAAGTACATTTCGGACGCCAAAACTAGAAAATATTGCTTGCTGAAACTGAATTAGTATGTTACTTTTTAATCAAACGATTAAATTAATCAATCGAGTGATTTACATTAACTAGCGAGGTGTAACATGGAAATGGATGCGCAGGAAAAATTATTGGCTGCCGGAACGCGTTTATTTGCACAGAAAGGATTCGCCGCCGTGTCGATCCGCGAACTCTCACAGGCGGCGGAAACGAACAGCTCCTTGATTTCATACTACTTCGGCGGCAAAGAGGGTCTGTACGCCGCGGTGCTGGAAAAGCAGTTCGCGTCGGTCGATTCAGTCATAGCAAGTGTCAGGGAGCGCCATTTGTCGCCAGTCGAGCGAATTGAGGCCTATGCCCAGGGAGTATTGACAGCGCATACGCAAAACCCGTACATCATCCGCTTTCTGTATAGCGAGTTCGCCAATCCGACGCCGGCGTTCGAGGCTATTCAGAAAGAGGTGCGGAAAATCTATGAGTTTCTGCATCAGACGATCAATGAAGGTATTACCCGCGGCCAGTTCCGGGCGGACCTGAATCCGGCGCACGCAGTGCTCGCGATTGCCGGCATGATGAACTTCTATTTCATCTCCCGGCCGCTCCGCCGCTATTTCCTGCCGGCGGAGGGAGAGCATGACGCGCAATACTTCGAAGATGCCTTGAAGATTTATTTGAATGGGGTGACCAAACATGGCGATTAATAAAAAGGCGGTTGTGGCCCTTGTGGCAGTAAGTCTGCTGGCGGCGGCAGTCGGGTATAAATTTCTGCGGCCGGCGGAGGCGGGGATTACCGCCACCGGCACGGTTGAAGTCACCCGAGCGGACATTATGCCGAAAGTCAACGGCTATATCTCCGAATTCAACCTGCAAGCCGGCGACACGGTTAAGGCCGGCCAGGTTGTCGCCCGCATTTCCCGGTCAGACCTCGAAGCACAGGTTTTGCGCGATGAGGCGGCGCTGGCCCGGGCCGTGGCCCAGTTAAACGACCTGGAAGAAGGGCCGCGCTCCCAGGAGCGGCGGGAGATTGTCGCCAATCTGGACGCGACACGTTCCGTATACCAAAAAGCACAGGTTGATTATGAACGGTATCAAACGCTGCATAAACAGGGCGCCGTATCGCAGCAGCAGCTGGATACAGCCCGTTCCGCAACAGATGTGGCTTATAACTCGATGCAGGCGCTTGAACAACGCCTAAGCCTGAGCGATGCCGGAAACCGTCCCAAAGCGATTGAGGCGCAGCGTCTGGAGGTCGAACGCAGTAAAGCCGTGCTGGCCGCAAGTAAAGCTCTGGTGCAGGACACTGTGGTCGCCAGTCCGGTCAGCGGACTGGTGCTGACCAAAAACTTTGAAAACGGCGAGTACATTAATCCCGGTTCCGCTTTGGTTACCGTTGGTTATATGAACGACTGCTGGGTGAAGATCTACGTTCCGTCCACTCATTTGGGCCTGATCAAAGTTGGCCAGCCAGCCGATGTGAAGGTCGATTCCTTCCCGGACAAAGTATTTCGCGGCGAAATCAAGGAAATCAGCCAGACCGCCGAGTTTACGCCCCGGCAGAGCATCACGCAGCGCGAACGCGCCAATCTGGTATTCGCCGTCAAAGTCAAAATCGAAAATGCGGACGGGATATTAAAACCCGGGATGCCGGCGGACGTGGTAATACAATGATTGTCTTTGAAAACGCCGTTCGCCGCTTTGGCGCTATTACCGCGGTTGATCGCGTTTCCCTGTCGGTGCGGTCAGGCGAGATTTTCGGTCTGGTCGGTCCCGATGGGGCGGGAAAAACCACGGCCATCCGGATGATTACCGGCATCCTGTCGCCAGACTCGGGTACGGTCCGGCTGCTCGGCAGCACCCGCCCGGAAGCAGTGAAGGGCGATATCGGTTATGTACCGCAGAAATTCAGTCTATACGGCGATTTGACCGTGATGGAGAATATCCGGGTAATCGGGGCGTTGTATGGAGCCTCCCGAAAGCGAGTGGAAGAACTCGGCAATGAGATTCTGACTTTTACTAAACTGCTGCCGTTTAAGGACCGTCTGGCCGACAATCTGTCCGGCGGCATGAAACAGAAACTCGCTTTAGCCGCCGGTCTTATGCATAAACCCAAAGTCTTTTTCCTCGACGAGCCAACGACCGGGGTCGATCCGGTATCGCGGCGCGAATTTTGGCAGATGCTGTACCGGCTGAACAAGGAAGGCATGACCATTTTTGTGTCCACTCCCTATATGGACGAAGCAGAGCTGTGCACCCGGGTGGCCTTCATGCATCACGGCCGGATCGTGGCCTGCGATTCGCCGCAAGGCTTGAAACAATCCTATCCCTATCAGCTGCTGGAGCTGCAGGCGGCCGACAGACAGGTGAAACAAGCGCTTTCGGGCTGTCCGGTCCATGAAGTGAACGCGTTTGGAGATAAGTATCATTTGGTGGTAGCGGACGCAGCAGTCGCCATCCCGCTAGTACAGTCCGCGCTGGCGACCGCTCGCATTCCGGTTCTGGCGCTGCGGGAAATACCGCCCACCCTGGAAGACGTTTTCGTCAATCTGGCAAGTGAGGTGGCGTAAGGTGTATGCAGTTGAAACGTTTGATTTAACGCGGGTATTCGGTAGTTTTGTTGCTGTGAACAATGTCAGCCTAAAAATTAAACAGGGAAATATCTACGGGTTTCTTGGCCCCAACGGGTCGGGCAAATCCACCACCATCCGCATGTTGTGCGGGATTCTCACGCCGACTGCCGGCGGCGGACGCATTTTGGGCCTTGACCTCGCCACCCAGGGGGATGAGATCAAAACCAAGATCGGCTATATGTCGCAAAAATTCAGCCTGTATGATGATCTGACGGTGCTGGAGAACCTCACTTTTTACGCTGGGCTGTACAGTCTTACGGCGGCGGAAAAGGCGGAACGAATTGAAGAAATGCTGCTGATGGCAGGCTTAGAAGACCATCGTCGCGAGATAACGGCCAATTTGTCCGGTGGCTGGAAACAACGGTTGGCGCTGGGCTGCTCCATTTTACACAAGCCTCCCATCCTGTTCCTGGATGAGCCGACCGGCGGAGTCGACCCAAAATCGCGCCGCTTGTTCTGGGACATCATTTACCAGATGGCGGCGGTCGGGACCACGATTATGGTGACCACACACTTTATGGACGAAGCGGAGCACTGCGACTCAATCGGCTTCATCTATGAAGGCAATCTGATTGCCGATGATAGGCCAGACAACTTGAAACAAGGTCTGCCTGGCCTATTGCTCGAAATACCCGCGGAAAGGCCGATGGAATTATTTGAAGACCTGGCGGCGCGCCAAATGGGCTACCTCGACATGTATCCCTACGGCACCACCGTCCATGTTCTGGTTACGCCCGAGCAACAGGCCGCTTACGGTGAATATGACTATAACGTCATAGCGCCGTCTTTAGAAGACGTATTTGTCTACTACGTCAAATCACAACGCAAGGAGCTGGTCTTATGAGGCGTTTATGGGCCCTCCTGACCAAGGAATTTATTCAAATGCGGCGCGACCGTCTGACCTTCGGGATGATGGTGATGCTGCCAATCATTCAGCTCCTGCTGTTTGGCTTTGCCATCAACACCGATGTCAAGCATCTCTCGACAATTGTGTTTGACCAATCGCTGCAGCAGGACAGCCGGGACCTTCTGGGCGCTTTGACGGCAAGTGAATACTTCGACATCAAATATGCCGCCAAAGATTTTCAGGAAGTCACCGATTCGATTGAGCGAGGCAAGACCAAGGTCGGCATCATCATCCCGCCGGATTACGCCGAAAACCTTAAACATGGCCGCAGTGCGACCGTGCAGGTGATTGTCGACGCTTCAGATTCCATGGCCGCGTCGTCCGCGATTGCGTCCGCCCAGATGATTGGGCAAATCAAATCCCAGGAGATTCTGGTCAAACGTTTGCAGGGGGTAACCGGTAAACAAGTCGCTCCGCCTGTAGATATCCGCATCCGCCCCTGGTACAATCCGGACTTCGTGTCGGCATTCTATATGGTGCCAGGCATTTTGGGCATCATCTTAACCATGACAATGGTGATGATTACCTCTATGGCTATCGTCCGCGAGCGGGAACGCGGCACGCTGGAACAGCTTATCGTCACCCCGATGAAATCGCATGAACTCATGTTGGGCAAGATTATCCCCTACATCTTCGTCGGCTATGTACAAGCGACTCTGGCGCTGCTAGTGGGAGCTCTGGCCTTCGATGTCCCGCTGCGCGGCAGTATCGGCCTGCTTTATGGGCTTACCACCTTCTTTATCGTCGCCTCCCTGTCGTTGGGGGCATTAATTTCTACTGTAGCAAAAACTCAGATGCAGGCGATGCAGATGGCGTTCTTCGTTTTTCTGCCCAGTACGCTGCTGTCAGGCTTCATGTTTCCCCGGGAAGCCATGCCGGCGTTCTTTTATCACCTGGGGTACCTGCTGCCGATCACGTATTATCTAGAGATTCTGCGCGGCATTATGTTGAAGGGAATCGGCATCAACTTCCTGTGGTCGCAAGTGATGGCCCTGACTGTATATATTCTGGTGGCGCTAACAATCAGTGTCATCAAATTCCAGAAGAAAATTGCCTAAGGAGGCGGCCTGTATGACTGAACTGCATAGAATGAAGAGTTCGGTAACTTGCTGTGTTTTCGGAGCGCTGCTGGCGGCCGCGGCGGCGGGAAGCGCCGCACCATTGGAGCTGTCTGTGACTGACAGCGTCTCTTTGGCCCTAAAAAATAACCCAGCCATCACTGTGGCGGAGCAAGAACGGGAAAAATCCCGTTGGGGCGTAGAAGAAGCGAAAACCGGCCAATCGGTTTCCGCCGGGTTTAGCCATGCGGCGACCCGCGCCCGGCCTGATCCGAGCAAGAGTAATGCTGGAGTAAATACGAATTTTGACAATAAAATATCCCTGGTTTACCCCCTCTATACAGGCGGAAAAACCGAGGGACTGATCGATCAGGCAAAAGTAAACCTAAAGATTACGGACCTAGGTGTGAAGAAAGCTCAACAACAGGTCCGGCTGGATGCCACAACAGCATACTTTAAACTGCTGCAGACCCGCAATCTGATGGAACTCAACCGGGAGTCGGTTGACCGGCTGGCGGCGCATCTCGCCAATGTAAAAATGCAGCATCAGGCCGGTACGGTCGCCAAGACCGATGTCCTGCGCTCAGAAGTAGAACTAGCCGATGCCGAGCAGAACCTGATCAGGGCAGAGAACAATCACCAGTTGGCGCTTGCTTCTCTGAATCATGTTCTCGGCTTGTCTCTCGACACCGAAATCGTGGTAAAGGAAGTATTGCGCTATGAAACGGCTGCCGTCGTGCTGGCTGAATGTGTGGAATATGCTCTCAAACACCGTCCGGAGGTAGGGCAAGCCAAAGCAAGCGTAACGGCTGCCGGACAAAGCGTCAACATCGCGGCGAGCGGCTACCGGCCGTCCGTAACGGCAACAGCCGCTACCGGCTGGAATGACGAAGACTTTCCGGGATTGCACAATCACAACTGGTCAATAGGCATTACGGCTAACTATAGCATTTTCGATTCCGGTCTGACCAAATCGAAAGTCAAACAAGCGGATGCCGCAGTCGCCGCAGCATCCGCGCAAGAGCGCAATACCAGGGACAGCGTGGAATTGGAAGTCCGCCAAGCCTATCTCAACTTGAAAGAAGCGGAAAAGCGGATCGTAACAAGTAAAGTGGCAGTCGGGAAGGCGGAAGAAGACTACCAAATCGCTCAGGTCCGCTATCACTCGGGAGTCGGCACCAATCTGGATGTCATTGACGCGCAGCTGGCCCTGACGCAGGCAAAGACGAACCATGTCCAGGCTTTATATGATCATAAAGTCAGCCGGGCCCAGCTTGACAGGGCCATGGGCGTAGCGGTCAATTAAGGAGATAGGCTTGTTTTGCACACGCTGCAACATTAATGGTCTTACCTACAAGCTTAGCCTTTATTACTTGATTAAGCTTCCTATCTCAGTGAGCATGTTGTGGTAGAGCCATTCAGCGAAGACGCTTAGCTTCCTTGAATTTCTTCCTGCTGGTTTTCCTTTTGACGCGGAACCTACCGATCTCGACGTTAAAGGACGGGCGCGGCCGCGACAGGGAACGAACGGCTGTTATCACCCGGTCAGGCGAGTGGCGGCAGGTGGCCCGGTGGATCGGTTTAGTTGCCCGCCGTGCCATGGGTTTCGGGCCTGGTTTTCGTTCCTTGCGGCCGGCGGGACGCCCGACTGGGCCGGCCGGTGGTGTTTCGGCCGGGCCAGTCGGGCGTCCCGCCGGCGTTACCCCGATTTTCCGGCAGGCCGGGGCGCGAGTGACAAGGAGCGTCCGGGTTTGCTCCCCTGCCAGGCTGACGAACGGGCACCCGGCAGGATATGGCTCTAAGCGCAGCGGTGGCCGAACGGGAGCGGATGAGGAGAGTGCAGCAAAGCGGAAACGCCGCAAGCAGCGAACAGCCGACCATAGATTACCACCCGATCGTACTCTTTCACCATTTTCCTGTTCTTTTCACAAAGCCTACAGCTTTTCGACCGCCAGCTTCAGCCTTTCGCCATTAATGTTCACGTCCGTATACTCCCTGGGTTGATTAAATACAAGGTCTACTGCCAGCGTTTCACTCATAATATAGTCCTTGTATGTTATAACGACCTCTTCAAGAAGCAGGTTGCCCGCCATATAGATCTTGATCTTATCCATGACTTCAAAGAAACTGTCTTTGCGCATATTTTGCAGTTTGCTGATGACTTCCCTGGCATAGCCTTCCCTGCGGAGGTCATCCGTAATATGGGTATCAAGTACAACCCCGACTTCACCTTCCCCGGCAAAGGTGAAGCCTTCCCGTCCGTTCATCGTAATTAGCAGGTTGGAACTGTCAAGTTGAATAAGGGTACCGTCTACCTCAATCATAATACTCTGACCGGCCGCCGTTTTCAGCGCCACGTCCATCTGGTTCATTGCAGCGATAGCCGTGCGAATGCCGGGTATCAGACGCCCATGCGTTTTGCCAAGCACCTGCGAATTGGGCTTGACGGTATAATCTACATACTCAGCCATATTGGCACTCGTTATAACTTCTTTTATATTCAGTTCTTCCTTGATGATGTCGATATAATAGTCTGGCAAATCCTTCGTGCTCAGCAGCATTTTGGCAAGAGGCTGCCTGTTTTTTATATTGGCCAGGTTGCGCGCACTCCGCCCCAGCCCGCAGATCTGATAAGTCAGCTCCATTTCGGCTTCGAGTTGTTTATCCACCAGTTTCTCATCGTAATCAGGCCATTGGCAAAGATGAACACTGTCCGGCGCCGCAGGGTCCAGCCGCACCACCAGGTTCTGATAAATTTCCTCGGTGATAAACGGTACAAACGGCGCTGCCACAATGACCAGATTTTTCAGTACCGTGTGGAGAGTACGATACGCGTCAATCTTATCATCTGTCATAGCGGTTCCCCAGTATCGTGTCCGGTTTCTCCTGACATACCAGTTGGAAAGCTCGTCGGTAAATTTTTCGATCAACTCGGCCGCCCCGGTTATTTTATAACTGTCCAGGTAGCCGTCAACCTTGTTGATTAGCGTTTGCAGCTTGGATAGTATCCATTTGTCCATGATATGACTGCTTGGCCTGCCTTGATGGTTAACCGGATCAAAGCGGTCAATCTGTGCATACAGCACGTAAAAGGAGTACACATTCCATAAGGTATTCAAAAACTTGCGCTGGGCTTCAATCACGGCGTCTTCGTAAAACCTGGATGGCAGCCAGGGCGCGCTGGCTGTATAGAAGTACCAGCGCAGCGCATCGGCCCCTTCATTTTCCAGGATAACAAACGGATTTAAGACATTTCCCTTGTGTTTTGACATCTTAAGACCATTTTTATCAAGCACATGACCAAGTACTACGCAGTTTTCAAAAGAGCTTTTGCCAAACAGTGCGGTAGAGATGGCAAGCAAAGTATAAAACCAGCCCCGCGTCTGGTCCACCGCCTCCGATATAAACTGGGCGGGAAAGTTTTTCTCAAACAATTCTTTGTTTTCAAATGGGTAATGATGCTGAGCAAAAGGCATGGAGCCGGAATCATACCAGCAGTCAATAACCTCGCTGACCCGCTGCATAGCCTTACCGCAATCCGGGCAGGCAAGCTCTATCTGATCAATATACGGTTTATGAAGCTCAATGTCGTCGGGAACGGCGATGCCTTTTTCCCTGAGCTCGGCAATACTACCGATGCATTCGCGATGGCCGCAGTCACATTCCCAGATGGGCAGCGGCGTCCCCCAGTACCGCTCGCGGCTTAAACTCCAGTCAATCACGTTTTCCAGGAAATTGCCGAACCGGCCTTTCTTGACGTTATCGGGATACCATTGAATGGCTTCATTATTACGCAAGAGATCTTCCCGCAGGGAAGACATTCTAATAAACCAGGAGTTGCGGGGATAATACAACAGTGGGGTATCACAACGCCAGCAGAACGGATAGGAATGAAGATATTTTTCCGTCTTATACAGGCTGGCCTCTTTTTTCAGGGTTTCGATGATTTTTTCATCGGCATTTTTAACAAAAGTACCTTTCCACGGAGTGACTTCTTCCACAAACTTGCCCTGGGCATCCACCAGATTGACCAACGGCAGATCATATTGCTGCCCTGCCTTGTTATCATCTTCACCATAAGCCGGAGCAATATGAACCACGCCGGTACCGTCACTGAGAGTGACAAAGTCGCCATGAATGATATAATAGGCTTTTTTTTCGGGCGTGACAAAGCGGAATAAGGGCTCATATTCCTTGTTGAGCAGTTCTGCCCCCTTAAAGGTTTTGACGAACTCATACTCACCCTCCAGCCGGGTAACAAGTTCCTTGGCAAGAATGAGATGTTCACCCTGATTGCGCACTTCTACATAATCATATTTCTTATTGATCGCCAGCGCTACATTGCTGGGCAGCGTCCAGGGAGTGGTCGTCCACACCAGAATACAGGCATTTTCATCTTTCAGCTTGAATTTGACATAAGCCGAGTTGTCTTTCACATCTTTATAGCCCTGGGCCACTTCATGCGAGGACAGGGCTGTGCCGCAGCGCGGACAGTAAGGAACGATCTTATGCCCTTTATACAGCAGGTCTTTATCCCATAGCTGTTTCAGCGACCACCATACCGATTCAATATAGTCGTTATGATAGGTGACATACGGATGCTCCATGTCAATCCAGAAAGCCACCCGCTCAGACATTTCCTTCCACTGGTTGGCATAGGTAAATACGCTGTCTTTGCATTTCTTCACAAACGCGTCTACGCCATACTGCTCAATTGCCGGCTTACCCGATATCCCCAGCGCTTTTTCCACTTCCAGTTCAACCGGCAGCCCGTGGGTGTCCCAGCCGGCCTTGCGCAAAACCCGGTATCCCTTCATCACCTTATAGCGCGGAATCAGATCCTTGATTACCCGGGTAACAACATGACCAATATGCGGCGCACCATTGGCAGTGGGAGGACCGTCATAGAACGTAAAATATTCCTTTCCCTCATTCATGGCCAGGCTGAGCTTGATGATGTCCTTTTCCTGCCATAACGCTAATATGGACTTTTCCATTTCCACAAAGTTATTTTTTGCTTCAACCTTTTTGTACATTGATGAAACCCCTTTCCATATCCTATAGTTCCCCATTTTGTTAAGAATTAGAAGATACCGACCCCTGTGTCGTTTGCCAATGCAGTATAGTTGATGGGATCTTAAAAACAAAAAAGCTTCGCCCCTGTCAGGACGAAGCTTAGCTCCGTTATACCACCTTTACCATGTTATCAGGTACATCTTAATACCTTATCCTTTAACGCAGGATTACGGATTGGCTTACTCCTTGCTTCAGCCATCGGCTCTCAGGCGATTTTCTCCAGATCGTTCCGGCAGGTTCTCAGCACCTCCTGCTCTCTGTACGGATGGAAATCATGGATACTCTTCCTGTTCACAGCCTTTAGGGTAATTCTGTTTAAATATTACTAGAAGTATATACCTTGCTGTTAACCGTGTCAATGTACTTTCCTCGGTTCGCCTAATGTTATTGATAAACATCACACGAGTGCCGCTGCTGAAACCGGTCATGCAATCCTTTAGCTAACTCCATTGCTTTATTCACTTGGAGTCTTTAGCTTCCGTCCTGCCAAAGAACATATCAAACAAAAAAAGAGAGTCCGCACCACTTTGATGTGGTACGGACTTTTTTTATGAGCATTACAAGATAGGGCTTCGTTTTGTATTGCAAACTCGCCCGCAGACTTATGCCTTATATGTGGTGCGTGTTCCTCAGACTGGATCTTTGCCGCCGGCTTCCTTCAGATTCCACCTCACGGCGGACACTCTTGTCTTAGGCTAACGGTTAGCACTAGCAACCCCCGTATTGGACTTTCACCAATTAGTAAGCACATGCTGGGCGTACAAGAAAAAGGCCAGAAGACTTAGCACCCACTTTCCAGTGGGTGCTTTTCAGTAAACCTGCGACTACCTATCCTCCCAGGCCGTCACCAGCCAAACGTTCTAAAAAGAAGCCTTAGCTCCACAAATAGCTGAATACTGATTGCACCTTCGACGCGTTCGGAGTGCCAATTAACCTACTGCCACCGCTTAAACTTATCTCTAAAGAAACAAAAAGTAATATGACCTACTTCATCAGTAGGTCATTTAGTAACCGGCAACTACTTATCCTCCCAGGCCGTCACCAGCCAAGTACTTTCAGCGTATAAGGGCGCGTTCTGAAAAGAAGCCTTAGCTCCACAAATAGCTGAATACTGATTGCACCTTCGGAACCGCCGTATTCGGACTGCTGACGAACTCACTGCCACCATAATGAACTAAGTGGTAAAAGAAAGTAGAAAAACAAAAAGCACTCGCTTTCCAGCGAGTGCTTTTGCAAACCTGCGACTACCTATCCT